>CAZUDW010000104.1:0-10128 GCA_964619305.1 uncultured Flavobacteriales bacterium | reverse complement strand
GTTTTGCAACTTGGTCTTCCGGTTCTTTTGCATCAGGGGAAAAGAACATGAAAGAGGATGGAGTTCCTGTTCTGTTGGGCGTAAGCAGCTAAGGGAACCAACATCCACTGTCGGTACGGGATGAGCATGAATCTACCGGGTTGAAAATAACGTAATTAGATTACTTATTAAGAATTATTCTAAATAACTTTGCAAAAATAAATCTTTAAAATCTGTATAAAATGATAACAGTGACAGATGCAGCCAGAGAAGAAGCACAGAGACTGATGGGAAAAGAGAATCTGTCTGAAACTGCATTTCTCCGCATAAGCGTAAGCAGCGGAGGATGTTCGGGGCTTTCATACAATCTGGAATTTGAGACAAAAAAGATCAAAGAAGACGATCGTGAATTTGAAGACAACAGACTTCGTGTTGTTGTTGATAAGAAAAGCCTGATATACCTTGCCGGCACCACACTGGATTATTCAGATGGGCTGAACGGGCAGGGATTTACATTCAGTAACCCGAATGCTTCAAGAACTTGCAGTTGTGGGGATAGTTTTTCCTTATAACTTTCATATACTTGCATTAAAGTGGTTCGGAAAGAAGACAAAATACTCGATGATATTGCCAAAGAGGCATACAAATACGGTTTTGTATCGGATATAAAATCTGAGAAAGTACCACCGGGGCTGAATGAAGATATCATCAGGATCATTTCTGAGAGGAAAAAAGAACCCGGCTGGTTGCTGGAGTGGAGGTTGAAAGCCTACCGCCAATGGTTAAAGATGGAAGAACCTGACTGGGCACATATCAAACATCCGCCCATAGACTACCAGGACATCATCTATTATTCAGCACCTAAAGCCAAAAAAAAATATGAGAGTCTGGATGAAGTTGATCCTGAACTGATAGAGACATTCAATAAACTGGGTATTTCGCTCGATGAGCAAAAACGCCTCGCAGGAGTGGCTGTGGACGCTGTAATAGACAGCGTTTCGGTAAAGACGACATTCCAGGAAACCCTTGCAGAGAAAAATATCATTTTCTGTTCATTTTCAGAAGCGGTTCAGAAGCATCCTGAGCTGGTGAAAAAATATCTGGGAACGGTTGTGCCGGCAGGTGATAATTATTTTGCGGCACTCAATTCTGCTGTTTTTACGGATGGATCTTTTTGTTATATACCTGCAGGTGTGCATTGCCCGATGGAATTGTCAACCTATTTCAGGATAAATGAAGCCAGAACGGGGCAGTTTGAAAGGACATTGCTGGTGGCAGATAAAGGCAGTTATGTTAGTTATCTGGAAGGTTGCACGGCTCCAATGCGAGATGAAAATCAGTTGCATGCGGCTGTGGTGGAACTCATCGCTATAGATGATGCGGAGATCAAGTATTCCACTGTTCAGAACTGGTATCCGGGAGATAATGAAGGCAAGGGAGGGATTTACAATTTTGTTACGAAAAGAGGGCTTTGCCAGAAGAATGCGCGCATATCGTGGACACAGGTGGAGACGGGTTCTGCAATCACATGGAAATACCCGAGTTGCATACTGAAGGGGGATAATTCAGTTGGTGAATTTTATTCTGTTGCCATGACCAACCATTATCAGCAGGCAGACACCGGAACAAAAATGTTTCATATAGGGAAGAACACCAGGAGCACCATCATTTCAAAAGGTATTTCTGCAGGAAGAAGCAACAACAGCTACAGAGGATTGGTACGCATTGCAAAAGGGGCTCATGATGCCAGGAATTTTTCCCAATGTGATTCTTTGCTGCTAAGCGATACTTGTGGTGCACATACATTTCCCTACCTTGAAGTGATGAACAATTCTGCCCGTGTTGAACATGAGGCGACAACATCAAAAATAGGCGAAGACCAGATATTTTATTGCAATCAAAGGGGTATTGATACGGAGAGCGCAATCAGTCTTATCGTGAATGGTTTTGCAAAAGAAGTTTTAAATAAATTGCCTATGGAATTTGCTGTGGAAGCGCAAAAACTACTGGAGATTTCATTGGAAGGATCGGTTGGTTGATACTTTAATAAAAGAAAATGACACTATTAAAAATCAGTGGATTGCATGCCGGAATAGAAGGCAAAGAGATATTGAAAGGGGTGAACCTGGAGGTAGGTGCAGGAGAGGTGCATGCCATCATGGGACCAAATGGATCGGGTAAAAGCACGCTCGCTTCTGTGCTGGCAGGCAGGGATGATTATGAAGTGAGCGGTGAGGTACTGTTTAAGAATAAAAACCTGCTTGATAAGTTGCCGGAAGAAAGAGCAGCAGAAGGTTTGTTTGTTGCATTTCAATACCCTGTGGAGATACCTGGAGTGAGCAATATAAATTTCCTGAAAACGGCATTGAATTCGATAAGGAAATACAACGGGGAAGAACCGATTGAAGCAAAGCACTTTCTTAAGATGGTGAAAGAAAAAAGCGCTTTGGTTGAACTCAGCCAGAATCTTTCAGGCAGGTCGGTGAACGTGGGCTTCTCAGGGGGGGAGAAAAAAAGGAATGAGATATTCCAGATGGCAATGTTAAACCCTCAGCTTTCCATTCTTGATGAAACAGACAGCGGATTAGACATAGACGCAATGAGAATTGTTGCTAACGGTGTGAACGAATTGAAATCTCCTGACAATGCGAGTATTGTTATCACACACTACCAGAGATTGCTCGAATACATTATCCCTGATTTTATTCATGTGTTTTATGACGGAAAAATTGTTAAAACCGGGGGTAAAGAACTTGCACTTGAGCTGGAAGACAAGGGGTATGACTGGCTGAAAAATTTTTAATCCGATCAGAACAGATGAGCAGGCAAGCAGTATTGAGTAAAGAATTCCTAAGCAATTTTGGGAGTGCTACAGGCTATCCTAAAGATAAATTAGAAGGTCTCAGGTCGGTTGCGAAAAAACAATTTATGGAGATGCTTCCTCCCGATGTGAAAGATGAGCAATGGAAATATACCCGAATTTCCAACATCCTGAAAACTGATTATCAGACAATTTCTCAACGGAAAAACATCGCGGTCAATCAATATACTTTTTTTGGGAAAGAAGTTACACGCCTGGTGTTCGTTGATGGTAAATATGATAAATCCTGTTCAATTCTTCATTCCGAAGATGAGATTGAAATAATACCGATTTCAGAAGCATTAGAGAAAAATATTAAACATGCGAAAGACTTGTTCGGGAAAACAGCAGGTGAACATACTGGCTATTTCACAATTCTGAACGCAACAGTCCTGAATGAAGGGGTCTTTATTCATGTGCCACCCGACACGGTTTTGACTCAACCAATAGAATTGATTCATATAACAACAGAGCAATCGGTTGCAGCCAATCTGAGAAACCTGATTATCGTTGGTCAGAATAGCTCGGTTGAGTTTGTAAACAATTATAATACAGTTAATGGAAGTGCTTTTACAAACCAGGTTACGGAGCTTGTGCTTAAGGCTGATGCACAGGTAAAATACAACTTTGTACAAAAGGAGGGAATGTTATCAAATCAAATAAATTCTTTATATGTTGATCAGGAGAAAGGGAGTAGTTTTTATGCTGTGACTTTTACGTGTGGCGGGAGATTGGTGAGAAATGAAGTGTTCGTTAATCTGAAAGGCAAGCATACATACACAGATCTGGTCGGGTTGTTTCTTTGCACCGGCAATCAGCATGTGGATAATCACACAAGGATTGACCACAAGATGCCGGAATGCAGTAGCAGGGAGCTTTATAAAGGTGTTATAAGTGGGAGTTCAACAGCTGTGTTCAATGGCAAAGTATATGTTTGGCCTGATGCTCAGAAAACGAATGCTTATCAGTCTAACCGGAATATACTTCTTTCTGAATCTGCCAGCGTCTATGCAAAACCCGAACTTGAGATTTATGCAGATGATGTGAAATGTAGCCATGGGTCAGCCACAGGCAAATTGGATGAAGAGGCGATGTTTTATTTGCGTTCAAGAGGGGTATCAAAGGACATGGCAAGAGAACTGCTTGTAAGAGCTTTTATTGAGGAAGTATTTGAGGGAGGAACTTCTAATCTCATGGTGGATGTTGTCAAACAATTGATGGATAAATGGTTTACCCGGATTCACAACAAGGGAAAAAAATCATGAGCAGAAACACAAAAACACATACATATTTGAAAAATATACGGTCTGATTTTCCAGCGTTGAACCAGAAAGTACACGGGAAGCCATTGGTTTATTTTGACAATGCAGCCTCTTCACAAAAACCAATTCAAGTTATCAGGGCGATATCAGAGTATTACAAAAAAGATCATGCAAATGTCCACAGGGGATTACATTATCTAAGTGCACATGCAACTGAGAAATATGAGAGCGTTCGGGATAAAGTGAAAGAATTTATCAATGCCCTGCACAGGGAAGAGATCATTTTCACATCGGGCACCACACAGGGAATAAATATGCTCGCAGCATCATTTGCAAAAAAATATCTACATAAAGGAGATGAAATTTTGATCTCAGAAATGGAGCATCACAGCAATCTTGTACCCTGGCAGATGGTATGTGAAGACCGGGGGGCAACACTTAAAATAATACGTGTAACAGAAGATGGTGAACTTGATTTGGATGAAATGCCATTATTGATAAATGATAAAACAAAACTGCTAGCTATTACACATGTTTCAAATACACTTGGCACAATTAACCCTGTAGAAAAAATAATTTCCATTGCCCATGAAAAAGGGATCCCTGTATTGTTGGATGGAGCGCAAGCAGTACCACATTTAAAAGTAGATGTACAGCAGATAGATTGTGATTTTTATGTCTTTTCCGGGCATAAGATGTATGGTCCTACCGGAACGGGAGTCGTATATGGGAAAAAAAGATACCTTGAAGAAATGCCGCCCGTTTATGGAGGAGGGGAAATGATTAGTTCTGTAACATTCCAAAAGACAATATACAATGAACTTCCATATAAATTTGAGGCCGGGACACCTAATATTGGTGGTGTAATAGGATTAGGAGCAGCTATTGAATACTTGCATAAAACAGGTATGGAACGAATTAAAAATCAAGAACAAGCATTATTAAAAGAGGCAAGTAACCAATTAAGGGAAATTGAAGGCATGCGATTGATAGGTGTTTCGAAAAATAAAGCGGCTGTGATCTCTTTTCTTTTGGACGATATTCACCCTTATGATACAGGAACATTACTTGACCAAATGGGGATAGCGGTAAGAACCGGTCATCATTGCACTGAACCCTTGATGGAGCGATATAAGATTCCCGGGACGGTAAGAGTTTCTTTCGCATTTTATAATTCATTTGAAGAAATTAATATCCTGACGGAAGGCATTAAAAATGTAAAAACCCTATTGAGAAAATGAGTATTGATGAAATCCAGAATGAAATCATCCAAGAATTTGAGCTATATGATGAGTGGATGGATAAATACAAACAAATCATTGAGATGGGAGCAGAATTGCCGGAATTAGACCGAGCACTGAAAACCGATGAAAATATCGTAAAAGGATGCCAGGCAAATGTATGGCTCAATTGTGAATATATTGATGGCAAGTTATATTTTAAAGCAGATAGCGATGCCATTATAACAAAAGGATTAATTGCTTTATTACTTCGTATATATTCAGGGCAGTCTCCTGATGATATTTTGAATTCCGATCTTTATTCTATTGATAAAATTAAACTTAAGGAACATCTTTCCCCAAATAGAGCTAATGGATTATCTGCGATGTATAACAGGATTAAAATGTGTGCTTTAAAAAATATTAAAAAATGATTTTGAAGCCATGAACAAGAAGGAACTTGAAGATAAGATAATATCTGCTCTCAAATCAATATATGATCCAGAAATACCGGTGGATATTTATGAGCTAGGATTAATATATGACATTTTAGTTGACGATGATTTTAAAGTTGTAATTACAATGACTTTAACAACTCCAAATTGTCCGGTTGCAGAGAGTCTTCCTACAGATATTGAATTGAAGATAGGTTCTATTAAAGAAGTACGGTCAGTACAAATAGACCTCACTTTCGATCCCCCCTGGCAAAAAGACATGATGAGTGAAGAAGCAAAGTATGAATTGGGGTTCTTATAAAGCCTACAGATTCACAAAAAGAAACGATTTATTATTACGATATAAATAAAAAACAGCCTGCCTAAAGTTTTTGCAGGCTGTTTTATTTATGAGAATCCGTTATCTGCTAAAATCCCAACTCTTGGGCAAAGGACTCTTCTCTATTGCGTTCGAGTTTTTCTGCTTCGAAGAATGATATTCTTTCATTATCAATATAAGCTGCAATATAAACATTTTGTAAACCTGCATCAAGAAACTGCTTTCTTGCGGTCCTGGCATCTTCCATTTTATCAAACAAACCTATATTGTAACTTTCACATTTGTTCATTTCATCATGAGTTATATTCATGTCAGATAATACATTCATTAATTTGTCAACATCCTGAAATGAGTAAATACTAACCTTGAGGGCATAATATAACCGGGCTCCTCTTATTCTTGCATTAATCATTTTATCGAGGTCAGATACAGGGATAGACTCGCTCATGATATACCTTTCGTCATATTGATTTTGATTATCAAGCAACGTAAGAGCATCCTTAATGTCAATGGGTTTTCTATTGAAAAAAGCCTGAATATGACATCCATCTATCTCATAGAATTTCAGGGTATTTTCCATCACAGTAGCTTCATTATAATTACGAAAATTGCCAAAAAAATACCAATACTCATCATCATTCTTAAATTCATCAACAACAGCAATCTCCTTATACAAGTCTTTTTTGAGCGGAGAAGCAAGAGGGCCAACAGTAACTTGAAACACCACACCATTTTTATTCGTTATGTTAAAGTTAGGATTATCGGCTCTTAGCATTAATGATGAGAAGAGTATTATTGAAATGGTTCCGAGTAATTTATCTATAGTTTTCATTTTTTTAAGTTTTATGTCCGTTATTGGCGAACTGGTTATACAAATTTTAATTAATCTGAGGTAAAAAAATCAAATAGTATATGATATTGTTTTAAGGAAATATAATTTTGTGAAATAATTATTTGAGATGCATCTAAATATATTATACTGCAATAGCAATAATAAGTTACATTAATTGCGAATACAGCACAATCTAATATGCTCGCTCATCCCTGTTCTCGATATAATTTATCAGGGATTTATTCGCTACTTTATTACCACCCGGAGTAGGATAATTACCGGTAAAATACCAATCTCCTTTATGGTTAGGCATCGCTTTATGTAGGCCTTCGATTGTTTGATAAATCACCTGGACATCTGCTTTAATATCCTCAGCTTTGAGCATACTTGCAATTTTCCTGGAGATCTGCATGTTGGAGAAAGGTAAATATATTTCTTTTATTAAATTTTGAGATTTTAATTCCTCTGTATCTTCCAATTCTTTAGCTTTATTGTAAGCATCTAACAGAATATGTTTCTGTTTTGATTCTTTAAGTAATTCAATAGCAGCTCTGAAGGCAATGAAATCGCAAAGTTTTGCCATATCTATTCCATAGCAGTCAGGATATCGGATCTGTGGTGCAGAAGACACGATAATTATTTTCTTAGGTTCAAGCCGATCTAATATCTTGATAATACTTTCTTTTAATGTAGTTCCTCTGACTATTGAATCATCAACCACAATCAGGTTATCTTTCTTCTTGTTTACAGTTCCGTAAGTTATATCATAAACATGGGCTACCAGATTATCACGATCTGCATCTTGCGTAATAAATGTCCTTAATTTAACATCTTTTATAGCAACTTTTTCAACTCTTGGCTTTAAATTCAGTATGGCATTAACAGTATCTTCTTTTGGATTCTGCCCGAGTTTTTTAATCTTTCTTCTTTTTATTTTCACAAGACTGTCTTCCACACCTTTTACCAACCCATAAAATGCAATTTCAGCGGTATTTGGAATATAAGAGAATACAGAATTTTCTAAATCATGATTTGTAGCATTTAACACTTGTGCAGTAAGTGATCTGCCAAGCATTTGTCTTTCCCTGTAGATATCCTTATCGTTTCCTCTGGAAAAATAGATTCTTTCGAATGAACAAGAACGTTTAATCGAATGCCGGGTAATCTGTTCAACAGATATCGAACCTGACTTTTTAATTACAATTGCAGAACCCGGTTCCAATTCTTTTATTTTTTCAAATGGCACATTAAATGTAGTTTGAATTGGTGGACGTTCTGATGTGACGACAGCAATTTCATCGTCATAATAATAATACGCAGGCCTGATACCATGTGGGTCCCTCAGGGCAAATGCATCACCATGCCCAAATAACCCGATAATGGCATAACCTCCATCCCAGTCTGAAACAGATCTTTTTAAAATTCTTTTAATGTTAATATTATCCGCAATGAGTTTAGAGATTTTCTTTTTAGAAAACTCCGAATGTTTGTACTTTCTGTAAAGCAGTTCGTTTTCTTCATCCAGAAAATGACCGATTTTTTCCAGTATTGTTACAGTGTCGGATTGTTTTTTTGGATGCTGGCCTAAATTGACCAATAATTCAAACAACTCGTCAACATTGGTTAAGTTGAAGTTTCCGGCAAGGACCAGGTTTCTCGTCATCCAGTTATTTTGTCTCAGGAAGGGATGGCATGATTCAATGGTGTTTTTTCCAAAAGTGCCATATCTCAAATGGCCCATCCACAATTCACCTGTAAATCCATAATGTTCTTTTAACCAGTAAGGGTCTAATGATTTTTCAGGATATTTTTCACAGGCACTATTGAATTTTGTTTTTAGGTACTCAAATATTTTTTGAATAGGCATCTGCTCGTTTGAGCGGTAGCGACTTATGTACCGATTGCCAGGTTTAACATCCAGTTTTATGTTGGCAATTCCTGCTCCATCCTGCCCTCTGTTGTGCTGCTTTTCCATAAGTAAATACAACTTATTTAAAGCAAAAAAGGGCGTTCCATATTTTTTTTGATAAAATTCAAGGGGTTTGAGCAGGCGCAGTAAAGCTATTCCACATTCATGTTTAATCTGATCGCTCACTCCTAAAAGAGATTATGAAAGTGCAAATAAACTAATATTTTGTAAGAAGAGAATCAATTATGAAATTTTGTATTGATTGAATAAATTATAATATTTGCTTAACAATTAGTCAAGCAATGTTTAATCATCTTAAGTTGATTAAGGAATTGAATCTATAAATGGCTCAGAATGCCGATAACCCCATCATAGAAAAATAATACGCATGAAAAACATCTTAATTATATTTCTGTCATTATCATTGGTTTCTTCTGGTTTTGTTGTTAGGGCACAGGAAGATGAACCCGACTCTGATGTTCACAATTCAATTAAATTGAATCTACTTGGAGGGATATATAAGAATATATCATTCTACTATGAACATTCATTGAATAATCGTACCTCATTATCTCTTGGTGCAAGCTTTATGTTGCCAAGAAAAAATATTGGGAATCTGCGTTTTGATAAGGTCATACAGCATTATAAGTACAGTAAGTTCATGGGATTTACTGCTACTCCGGAGATAAAGTTTTATGCTGATCAGACTGCAATGAAAGGTTTGTATTTATCTGTTTATCTTCGGGTGGTTAACCTATCAGGTGATTTAGACTTTGATGTTGTTGATTCAGGCGGCATCAAACCGGTTTGGTATAAGTTGACTGCACAAGGTCATTTTAGTGAATATGGAGGAGGCCTGCAGCTTGGCTACCAGTGGTTGATAAAACAGAGATTGGCGATAGATTTTTTCTTCATAGGGCCTAAAGTTTCGCGCTATCAACTTACATATGAGGCACAAGAAAGGTCTGATAACACTACTGATATTGACTGGGACAGTATATATGAAGATATGGACCATTCATCTCAAATGCCCTTTGGTACCTCTGCTAAAATAACACAGGGCACTAATTCAATAAAGATCAGATGGCCTTTTATCACTCCGAATATTCGTGTAGGTTTATCGGTTGGCTTTTGTTTTTAGTTATTAAGGGGACTTCTATAAATGTAACTCATCAGTCTATTCAAATTGAATAAGAAGCTATTTGCTATTGGCTTTTAGCTTTTATCAGCCAAAATTAACAGCATATAACTGAACGGTTACGAATAACTAAACAAAACAGATGATAAAAAAT
>CAZUDW010000103.1:0-10181 GCA_964619305.1 uncultured Flavobacteriales bacterium | reverse complement strand
TAACAGAACCGTCAGCCTGCCCGCAGTGTGCATCAAATGAAGATGAATCAAGCACAATGGCAGGGGGTTCGGAAATGGTTACGGTTGTAGTGTCTGTACAGCCGTTGTTGTCGGTGACGGTTACCGTGTATGTGCCTGCTGACAACCCTATTGCAGTGGAATCAGTTCCTCCAGATGACCACGAAAAGCTGTAGGCTGTAGTGCCGCCTGTAACTGTTACCGTAGCCTGCCCGTTATTGCCGCTATTGCACAGTACATCTGTGGAGGAGGTGATAGAGGAGGTTAATAATGGTGGTTCAGTGATTATGACGGTATTAAAAGTTACACATAACTGGCTATCGGTGATCTCAAGAAGAAATGTGTCAGGACACAATCCTGTGATGGTATCAGAAGTGTCTGTCGTAGCAGGTGTAGTAGAAATAACATTGTTTTGCGAATCATACCAAACGTATGTCCATGGTCCAATAGAAGAGTCCTGATCGGCAAATCCCCAGGCAATACCATCACAAGCTCCGTTACAGCTTACCATGATTGAGTCCATAACAGGAGGTAAACAGACAGAGCAGGTATCCATAAAAACAGTCACGGTATCATCAACAATAACCTGATTTCCATCGCAGTTAGTGTAGATGGCTTCTGCAATATAATCTGTGTTTACAGTTGGACAAGGCTGGATCGAAGCACCGGTTCCAATTTGAGTCATATTGATATCATACCAGGTAATCGTATAATTAGGAGTTCCGGAAGGTGTAAATCTCCAGGCATCATTGCTTGCAGTCCATTGCGTTGGATAATTTCTACCGGGAACTACAGTAGCCAAGGTGCCGGTTGCGTTTTGAATGCCATGGATAGCAGCTCCACTATTCCATCCGCTACAAAGAGGTTTGTTCAAAATATAAGTCTCAATAGTGTTGGTTGTTTCATATAATACAGCTTGCTGAGTTGATATTAAATTATTGCATGAAAACATAGGGATGTTATACCATGACACAACAAAAATTCTGCATGGAGCAGTTCCGTATTGCGCCCATTTGATTACACCACCAACACCGGGGTCAGTATCATGAAAAGGAGCCATTATTGAATTTGTCGGATTATTTGTGGAAGGTATTGGTGAACTGATTGGCCATTGGCAATATCCGTTTGCATAAGAAAGATCGAATGAAATAAGCCCATTTGATCCTATCACAAGTTGGTTATAAGGCACACCATAAAAGCAAAATGTAAACCCAATATTTAGTACAGATGACCACTGATCATCAATATTTAATAAAATAGAATTACCTGTAGTATATGAAAATGGATTATAGGGTATCTGAGATACAGAATATGAATTTGTCTGGCCGGTTTGCGCTACAGTAGCAGTTAATGTGATACAAGTGCTATCGCAATCTAATACTTCATCCTGCCCGGCATCAATAGACGGGCATTGCGCCTCCATGGCAAACGGAAGAAAAATAGTGAAACCTATTAGAGTAGTTATTTTTTGGCAGCCCATAATAATATTGAAAATATTATAAAATATAGATTATAAAATCTGGTTTTTAATTTATTAAGACGTAAAATAATCTGTTTGGTTGGCTGCAAGTGCTAAAATAATTAAAAGAATAAGCTGCAGCCAACTATATACGAGCCGTGTTGGTCTGTTCGCGGTTCGCAGTGGACTACCCGTGTGCGCTTGCTTATCAGTGTTCCTGTCAGCATAATTCACCGGAAATAATTGCAAAATATAATATTGTTATTTATAATTAATTGCTATTTAATAATAATATGATGAATATCATAGATTATTGAAAGACTATTGATTAATTTTACCATCAAATTTATTTGTAAAATCTAAAATATAATTCAATGAAAGTAAGTGTAATAGGTGCCGGCAATGTGGGTGCCACTTGCGCAAATGTAATTGCGCATAAAGAATTAGCCAATGAAGTTGTCTTGTTAGATATTAAAGAAGGACTTCCGGAAGGTAAAGCATTAGATATTTGGGAAACATCACCGGTTAACTTATTTGATTCCAGGGTGATTGGAGTAACCAATGATTATAGCAGAACAAGTGGATCAGAAGTAGTGGTAATTACTTCAGGACTGCCACGAAAACCCGGCATGAGCCGTGATGATTTAATTGCAACAAATGCAGGAATTGTAAAATCAGTAACAGAACAAGTGATATCAGCATCACCAAACGCAAAAATTATTATTGTTTCAAATCCTCTTGATGTTATGTCTTATTGCGCTTTTCTTACAGCAAAGGTTGATTCACACAGGGTATTTGGCATGGCTGGTATTTTGGATACTGCCAGATATCGTTCTTTTCTTGCCATGGAACTTAATCTTTCACCAAAAGATATTCAAGCGGTATTGATGGGAGGCCATGGAGATACTATGGTTCCACTTCCAAGGTACACAACTGTAGCAGGTATTCCTGTTACCGAGTTGATTTCAAAAGACAAACTGGATGCAATTGTTGAGAGAACCAAAGTTGGTGGGGGAGAAATAGTGAAATTATTAGGCACTTCAGCATGGTATGCACCAGGGGCAGCCGCAGCTCAGATGGTTGAAGCAATTATAAGGGATCAACATCGGATTTACCCATGTTGTGCTATGCTTCACGGAGAATACGGAATGAGCGATTTATATCTTGGTGTGCCAGTTATTCTTGGAAAGAATGGTATTGAAAAGATAATACAATTACAACTAGATGATGAAGAAATGAATTTATTGGAGAAATCTGCAGAACATGTCAGAGAAGTGATGAAGGTGCTTGACGATTTGGGAGTTGTAGCTTAGCTTCTAATCAGTAAGTTACATTAAGGCGATGAAGTTATTTATCGCCTTTTTTGTCTTGATTGGTAATTCATTACAGTTATCCTATATTTGCAGCCCTAATTTTAAGGTAAATAATTCATGCGAAACAAGAATGCGATTATCATATTTGCGATACTACTGTTTTTGGCTTGTATATATCAATTGTCTTTTACCTGGGTATCAAGGTCAGTTGATAAAAAAGCAGAAAAAGCGGCAAAATTTAGAGTTGATTCATTATTAATTCAGAATCCGAAACTCTCCTTAGACTCTCAGAATATATTTCTGACGAAGTTTAAAGAAGAATACCTCCTTGCTAATGCTCATACTGAGGTGTATCCGGTATTTGGAACAACATTGAAAGATTGCAAAAAGCATGAAATTAATCTTGGATTGGATTTGCAGGGAGGGATGAATGTTATTCTTGAAGTATCATTAATAGACCTTGTTAAAGTTCTGTCAGGATATAGTACTGATCCGACTTTCAATCAGGCATTGAGTGATGCAGCTAAGATGCAAAGGGAACGTCAGGAAGATTATGTAACTCTTTTTGGAGAAGCGTTCAGCAATATTGACCCGAATGCAAAGCTTGCTGCTATTTTTCATACAAGAGACAATAAGGATAAATTTCCCAGAGATGCGACAAATGAGGAAATAATTGATATAATAAAAGGTGAAGCAGATGATGCTGTTGATCGTACTGAGCAGGTTATCAGAAAGAGAATTGATAATCTTGGAGTTGTTCAGCCAAATGTTCAAAAGCTTGAAGGATCCGGGCGTATTCTGGTGGAACTGCCTGGAGTGAAGAACAAAACCCGTGTCAGGAAATTACTGCAAGGGACAGCCAAACTTGAATTTTGGGAAACATTTGAGAATACCGAATTGTACACAAGCCTTGCTGGTGCGAATGAACTCCTTCGCAAACGTCTGAGCGGTACTCATGATACAATTCAAAAAGATTCAGTGAATCTTGGTAACGATAACAATAACAATAGTGAATCAGGTTTAAACACATTATTTAATGAGAATGAAGACACAACAGAATTGAACGAAGATTCTTCGGATCAGGAAGAGACGAATCTGCTTGAAGAATTAAAGGGATCAAAACAAGGGGATACGACTTCAAAAGCTGATAGTTCTAAGGAGGAAACTGAACAATCATTTGAAGATTTTGCCAAAGAGAATCCTTTGTTTGCTATTCTCAGACCAATTCTCGTTCAGGATCCGGGGAGCAAACAATATTATCCAGGTAAAGGACCTTCCTGCGGTTATGCCCATATAAAGGACACTTCTGCCGTCAATACTCTACTCAAAAGGAAAGATATTTTAAGTAAGTTTCCTCCCAGGATAAAATTTGTATGGGCAGCAAAACCATATGATGAATCGGAAGAGTACTTACAGTTGTATGCATTAAAAGTAACAACCAGAGATAGTAAAGCAAGATTAGAAGGAGATGCAGTAACTAATGCAAGGGTAGAAGCAGATCCTATGGGTAATCCGGAAGTTTCTTTGATAATGAACTCCGATGGTGCACAAACATGGCGGTTGATGACCAAAGAGAATATTGGTAAAAGCATTGCAATTGTTTTGGATAATCTGGTATATTCCGCACCAACGGTTCAGGGAGAGATTTCAGGAGGTCGGTCTTCCATTACAGGTAGATTTACACAGGAAGAAGCTGCTGACCTTGCCAACGTTTTGAAAGCAGGGAAATTACCTGCACCATCAAAGATTATTGAGGAAGCTGTTGTTGGACCATCACTGGGGCATGAGGCAATTAGTTCCGGGTTGCGCTCCTTTTTGATCGCTCTCTGTATCGTTTTAATATATATGTGGTTTTATTATTCGAGAGCAGGAGCAGTTTCAGATGTTGCTCTTTTTGTGAACTTGTTTTTTGTAATTGGTGTGCTTGCATCCCTTGGAGCGACTTTAACATTACCGGGTATTGCGGGAATAGTTCTTACAATTGGTATGTCGGTTGATGCTAATGTGTTAATCTATGAGCGCATCAGGGAAGAAACTAATTCAGGAAAAGGATTGCATCTTGCTCTAGTCGATGGTTATAAAGCGGCTTATAGTTCGATAATTGATGCTAACATTACAACATTGCTTACCGGTATCATTTTGGCAGTCTTCGGAACAGGTCCTATAAAAGGTTTTGCTACAACTTTGATAATAGGTATTTTAACATCTTTGTTCTCAGCGATTTTTATTACCCGGTTGCTTTTTGAATGGATGTTAAACAAAAATGTAAAGATTACTTTTGCTAATAAACTCACTGCCAATTCATTTAAAAAAGCCAATTTTGGGTTTGTGAAAAACAGGCGCATATTTTATGTAGTTTCTTCTCTCATTGTTCTTTGCGGTCTTATTTCTTTGGTTTTTAAGGGACTTAATCAAGGTGTGGATTTTACCGGTGGGAGAAGTTATATTGTCCGTTTTGAACATGCAATAGATGTTGAGCAGATCAGAAAAACTTTAGGTAATGCTATCGTTACAAAGGAGGGCATTAAACTCCCACCTGAAGTGAAAATATTTGGCGCTGATAACCAGGTAAAAATCACTACAAAATTCCTGATTGAAGATGACAGTGAAAATGTAGATGAATTGGTCGAAGCTAAATTGAACGAGGGGCTTTTACAAACTCAGGATAAATTTGAAATAATGAGTTCACAAAAAGTTGGTCCTACAATAGCGGATGATATTAAAGTATCTGCGGCATGGGCAATATTCTTTTCCCTTCTTATTATATTCCTTTATCTGTTGATGAGATTTAAAAAATGGCAATATGGACTTGGTGCTCTAGTAGCACTTATCCATGATGTTATGATTACAATTGGAATTTTCTCGATCTTTTATGGGATTCTTCCATTCTCCCTGGAAATTGATCAGGCTTTTATCGCTGCAATTCTTACCGTTGTAGGATATTCTATTAATGATACAGTGGTTGTGTTTGATCGTATTAGAGAATATTTAGGAATATATAAAAGAAAGGACACGAAAGAAATAATAAACAAAGCACTCAACAACACTTTGAGTAGAACAGTTAATACTTCTCTTACTACATTCTTCGTGTTACTTATGATTTTTATCTTTGGAGGAGAAGTGATACGGGGCTTTGTATTTGCATTAATGGTTGGAGTTATTGTTGGAACATATTCATCAGTTTGTATTGCTACTCCTGTAGTTGTTGATTTTACTAAACAAAAATCAAGTAAAGACATAAAGAAGCGATGATGTTTTATTACTCATATTTAGTTACTGATGCTCACCTATATCTGAAATTCCTTTTGATACATATGCTAGATGTTTATTAAACTATGGAAACTTTATTATTCTTTAATCTTGGTGGGGGGGAAATTGTAGTAGTATTATTAGTAGTACTGCTTTTTTTTGGATCAAAAAAATTACCTGAACTGGCCAAAGGATTGGGGAAAGGAATAAGGCAGTTCAAGGAAGCCGCGGGTGATATACAAAAGGACATTACCGACAGTGCTTTGGAAATCAAAAAAGATATCAATATTAAAAAAGAGATCGAGGATAAATTGAAGAATTAGTTGTTGATTAATTCCTGCAGACTAATTTCTAAAGTAATCTAAATTAATTAGATGGAGTATTTCTTATTAATTATTGGTTTTGCATTATTGGCATTTTCCGGAGACCTGCTTGTACGTGGATCTGTTGGATTGGCTAATAGATTTCATATTTCTTCACTTGTTATAGGGATGACAGTTGTCTCTTTTGGTACTTCTGCCCCCGAATTATTTGTTAGTGCAATAGCTGCAATCAATGGTTCTTCGGATATTGCCGTGGCGAATGTAATTGGTTCTAATATATCTAATATTGGCTTGGTACTTGGAATAACAGCCATGTTGTTTCCTCTATTAATTGATAAAAACACTGTAAAAATTTACTGGCCTGTCATGATGCTTGCATCTTTAGCTTTTATTGCAATTGCATGGAATTATGAAATTAATCGCTTAGAAGGGTTTTGTTTTATTAGCACTTTTATTCTATTTATTTTTCTATTATTGAGACTTTCCAAAAAAACAATAAAATTAGAAGGAGAAGTGCCTTCCAATATCAAAATTCATATAAAATCCGTTAGAAAAACTGTCATCTTAATAATTTTAGGTTGTGCCGGGTTGGTTTTAGGCGCACATCTTTTAGTGGATAGTGCAATTACTATTGCCAAATATTTTAATCTCAGTGAACGCATTATTGGTGTAAGCATTATTGCATTTGGAACAAGTTTGCCTGAACTGGCTACTTCTTGTATGGCTGCTTTCAGGAAACAAGCTGAAATTTCAGTAGGGAATCTTATTGGTTCAAATATATTTAACATATTGGCTATTGTAGGAATTACAGCAATCATTAAACCAATTACTAATATTGATTACAGTATTCTGCATAATGATATTCTATGGATGATAGGGATTTCTGTATTGTTATTTCCATTATTGATCTTTGGAAAGTATATAAGTAGATTTAAAGGGATTATACTTATTATTGCGAGTATGATTTATTATTATTTAGTTTTAAAATAACTTATCCCCCCCCCTTTTTTTTTACCATTTTGATTGAAATATTAATGAATTTCAATAAGACACCCCTTTATTAATAAGGTAATTATGAAATATTTTAAGTTTTAAGTAGATATATTGAATAGGTAAATTAAATTCGCATCAAACTAAATCAACTTTTTAAATGGCGATTTTGAGATTTAAAGCGTTAAAAGAAATATTAGACAGGAAAGCTGTAGAGGTCACACCCCCTTCTGATATGGTTTCGGATTATTATGGAATGAATGTTTTTTCGTTATCAACGATGCGAAAGTTCCTCCCTCAAAAAGCTTTTGAGGTTGTAATGGAAGCAAATGTAAAAGGCAAAGTAATAGACAGAAAAATTGCCGATCAGATTGCTGCGTGTATGAAAGCTTGGGCAATTTCCAAAGGAGTAACGCACTATACTCATTGGTTTCAGCCACTAACGGGTGCAACGGCTGAAAAACACGATGCATTTTTTAATCCATCGGAGACTGGTCATTCAATAGAAACTTTTGATGGAGATAAATTGTCCCAGCAAGAACCTGATGCTTCCAGTTTCCCAAGCGGTGGAATCAGAAATACATTTGAGGCAAGAGGATACACTGCCTGGGATCCCTCTTCACCAGCATTTATCATTGGAAAAACATTATGTATTCCAACAATCTTTGTCTCTTACACCGGAGAAGCATTAGATTATAAAACACCTTTAATAAAGTCACTTGCTGTTCTTGATGAATCTGCTACATCCGTCTGTCAGTATTTTGATAAAAGTATTAGAAATGTGAAGGCAACACTGGGCTGGGAACAAGAATATTTCCTTATTGATGCTGCTTTATACTATGCAAGACCTGACCTAATGTTGACCGGCAGAACGTTATTTGGGCACTCTTCCTCAAAAGGACAACAGTTAGAAGATCACTACTTTGGTTCGATTCCTGATCGTGCGAATGCATTTATGAGAGATTTTGAAACAGAGGCTTTTAAGCTTGGAATACCTGTAAAAACCAGACACAATGAAGTAGCCCCGAACCAGTTTGAATGTGCTCCTGTATTTGAGGAAATAAATTTATCTGTTGATCATAATCAGCTTTTAATGGATATAATGGATAAAGTTGCAAGGCGTCATAATTTCAGAGTTTTGTTGCATGAGAAACCATTTCAAGGTATCAATGGATCTGGCAAGCATAACAATTGGTCAATGGTAACAAATACAGGAGTAAATTTACTTAGTCCTGGGGCCAATCCAAAAGCTAATCTGAGGTTTTTAACTTTTTTTATAAATGTAATAAAGGCCGTTCATGATTATGATGAGTTATTACGTGCTTCAATAGCATCAGCCGGTAATGATCATAGGTTAGGGGCAAATGAGGCTCCTCCTGCTATTATTTCCGTGTTTATAGGTTCGCAATTAACAAGTATTCTTAATGAATTGGAGCAAAAAGTAGTAAAAGGGAAGATGAGTCCTGAACAAAAAACAGAGCTAAAGCTGAATATTGGTAAGATTCCGAAAATATTACTTGATAATACTGATAGGAACAGAACATCTCCTTTTGCTTTTACGGGTAATCGATTTGAATTTAGGGCTGTGGGTTCATCTGCAAATTGTTCTTCCAGTATGACAGTTCTTTGTACTGCAGTTACAAAACAGTTGAAAATATTTAAGAAAGAAGTTGATTATCTGATTGAAAACTCAATCAGTAAAGATGAAGCTATATTTAGAATCTTAAGAGGATATATTAAACACTCAAAAAACATATTATTTGAAGGGAATAATTATAGTAAAGAGTGGGAAAAAGAAGCAGCTAAACGAAAACTGAAAAATATAAAAACGACTCCCGATGCGGTAAAAGCTTTCATTTCTAATAAAAGTATTTCATTATTTGAAGATATGGGAGTATTAACAGAAAGAGAGTTAATTGCCCGTAATGCTATTTATTTACAAAATTACCGAAAAAAGATACAAATTGAATCGAGGATGGCAGGTGACTTAGCCATAAACCATATTATTCCGGCAGCAATTAAGTATCATAATCAGTTGTTAGAGAGTTGGTCAGGGTATAAAGCAACAATAAAGAAGAATTCAGATATATTTTTAGCATCTCAAAGTGAAATCATTGATGAAATTGCTCAGCATATTGTTCAAATTCGAAACAATGTTAATACGATGGTAGAACATAGAAAAAAAGCAAATAAAGAAGAGGATATCTCTGTGCAAAGTCAGCTTTATTGCCATAAAGTGTTACCATTAATTTCAACGATAAGGCATCATGTTGATAAACTGGAATTGCTTGTAGATGATGATTTATGGCCTTTGCCGAAATACAGGGAATTTTTGTTTATCAAGTAATTATAAATAATCGAAACGATTTTACTTTGATTATTGGATTGTGAGGTTCTTATGATATATTATATCGTTGGAGGTTCCAACGATATAATAGACACCGGGTTTTATTCTTTGATATGGATCAACTGCAATGACATTTTTTTCCTCATCACTCATGATGATTACTTTTGAGTAGAGCGTTTCACCAAAAACATCGTTGACCACTACCAGAATTTCTTTATCTTGTTGAGCAGATTTTAAACCAGAATCTTTTTTAATACTCTTATCATTGCCAGCTATTGCAACCGTCACACCAAAGCACAGAAGTAAAAGTAACCTAAATCGCATGGGGCGTTTTTATGGGTTAATTTTACGAAAAAAAAAGTTAAAGTTCAATAACTTTTAGACTAATCATCTGATAAATACGGTCAAGTCAGTTATTTGATGGATGACAATTTTTATCTCACCACAGTCACATGCCCGATATACTCATGATCGTATCCTTT
>CAZUDW010000102.1:0-10260 GCA_964619305.1 uncultured Flavobacteriales bacterium | reverse complement strand
CGATAGCCCCTGTTTTGAATCAAAAACCCTTTAAAACCATATAGATTATGCCTTAAAGTAAAAGAAAGAATAAACATTGCGTTTTCTCTATGACCCGAAAGTGCCGTTTGATAATAATCTTGCCGAGCTGGATTTACGAATGATAAAAGTGAAACAGAAAATATCGGGATGTTTCAGAACTTTCAAAGAGGCTCAAGTGTTTTGCAGAATCCGCAGTTACATCTCTACCGTAAAGAAACATGGTTACAATGTTTTCGATGCCATTGTTTTAGCTCTCAACAAACAGCCCTATTTTGCCCTTGCTCCATAGCGACCCGAACAGTAACAATAAAACTTGAATTTTACTAATATTAATTTGCAGCGGTTTTTGTTTCAATCCAATCTAGTATGCCGAAATAATCTATTGCTTTTTTTTCAAATGGATTTTTCTGTAGAAGGATCAATTCATTCTTCATATCCATAAACCATTTATTCACTTCCTTGTTGCCGATGCCCGGTAACTTCTTAATGAAACTGATAATAGTATTCTCAAATTTATACAATCTTTCAGACTGTAACAAAAACCTGTATGTCGATCTGAGAATATAAGGCAGCAATTCTGTATTTCCGAGTTCAAATTGCACCATCAGGTTAAGTATTCTTGCATTTGCCTGAATGTCTGGTAAAAATCCTACTTCGGTATCGTTGGTAATGGAATAAAGGTAGCTGGATGCGCTTTTATAATCCCTGGCTTTGAAATAAAGGCAGGCAAAATTATAATAGAAGTAAAAGATTTCCTGTTTGCTCATGAGGTGTTTGTATTTTTCTATCCTGTTTGTGAATTCTGGTAGTATCTTGATTACATTATCAGATATTCCTGTTGAGTTATAAATTACCAGTTCAGGTAAGCTGGAGCTAAGTATTTGAGCATGTAAGATCGTAGAAGCCGGTTTAAACTCCTGCATTTTTTTGATATATTTTAATGCGAGATCATATCTGTTGGCCGCCATCGTAGAGAAAATTGCGTTTACATAGCCGGCAATATAATCATCAGGATAGCTTTTTGCAATGTCTGAATAAGTGTCAAATAGTTTTAACAGGCTGGCTGAAAAGGCATAGCCCTCATCAGCTTTTCCCTGCAGGTAATAATAGATGGATTTTGAAATATAATAAAAGAATCTGGAACGGTAAGTGATAGCTGACTTCTCGTCTTTAAACAGCTTGTGCCTGAGGATAGGATCGTATTCCTTTCTGATTTCTTCCGGATCTCTTGCAAACCATCCTTTTTTTAAAACTTTTAACATGAGCTTGGTGTACAGCCATCCAAATTCCTGGTAATTGGCAATTTTCTCAGCAATGTCTTTCTTCTCCTCGTATAGTCTATCAATTTCGTTTTCCGATATCTTATGAAACGAAGCCGTTTTTATGATCCTGAATTTCCAGTTTAGTATTTCCATCAATACCGAGTATCTCTCGAATTTCTCAGCAGTATTTTCTGCTTTGTTAAGAATTTTATTTGCCTGCTTGAATAGCCCGCGGTTATACAAAATCTCAACCTGATGCAGCATACTGTTCAGTTTGTGATCAATAGAACTTCCTGAATAATATGAATCCAGAGATTTAAGGATCATCCTATAAAGATAATTTTTAATAACCGAAAATTGCTTACCTGCTGTTTGTCCGCCTGCAGCCTTTCTAACAGCTTCTTCATTGTATTTTTTTTGACTTGAAATCTTATCAAAAACTTTAACATATATGTTTTGTTCGCCTATTGTGTGCTTTGAAGCAAATAATTTAAAATATCTCTTCTCCTGCCCGTCAAGAGACTTGATTAAATCAAAAAGATCATTCGAAGGTTTATTCATTGGACATTTATGTTAAATTCAACATTTTATGCTAAAATAGAAATAAAATATCAATATGGACTTTTAAAATTTGAAATTAATTTGTTTGCAGCATACAATAACTGCAGGTAGATTTGCCCCAAGAAAAAAATGTTGAACACAAAATATCAGAACATGGAAATTTATTTAACTAAAAAAGCATGTGCACAATTATACAGTATTGTTATATTATTTATTGTGTTTTGCTTTTCATCTTGTAAAAAAACGGAAATAGAGGTTCCACCCTATCCTCCCCTTTCTAAAAGTGCTACTTTGGCAGACATGGAATTCAGTACTGGGAAAATGAATCTTTCATTTGACTCTACAATAACGACTTATCTTGTTGAAGTGCCGGGCGATGTGACATCAATAAGCATTACTCCAACAGCCAACAGTTCAAAAGCTACTATCACAATAAATGGAAGCTCTGTACTCTCTGGCCATGCTTTTAACATCAGCAATCTTGATATTGATAACGGAACAAATGTAAGTATCGTTGTTACGGCTCAGAACGATACTGCTACAACGACTTATACAGCAGTTATCAAAAGATATCAGACAGATGTAAAACATGGCACAACACCTACATTGGATGGAATTGTCAACAGCTCGGAATGGAGCGATGCAGAGATGTTGGACCTGTTTCTTGGGTCCGACTTTATTGGCAATGCGTATGTGAAACATGATGGGCAGAATTTGTGGGTAGGATTTCTTATCAATGATGACACACCTCAACTTGATCACTTCGGAGACAGAACAATGGTTTATGTTGATACAGACTTTGATCAGAGTCAATATCCTCAATCTGATGATTATTTCTTCGTTGTACTCAGAGGAGACACCTCATTTCAATCCCAGGGTCTTGGAACAAATACAGGAAACGCTTCAGATTGGGACACATACTCTTCAATGGGAGCATGGACTTCATTGCTCAACGATCAGACCTCGACCTGGAGTGTAGAGTATAAAATTCCTTTTTCCGATCTGGGTATAGTTGCGGGTAATCCTAAAACTATTGGGATGAACTTCGGAACGTCTGATGCATTTACTTACTGGCCAGCATGGATATATGAACCTGACTTTCCAAATGGAACCAATTGGTTGCAACCCAATAGCTGGGGAAAGATATCGTCATCAGACAACTGGCAATAATTTTAATAACCAAATCATTAATCAATAATATCTATAAAAATCAATACTATGAAAAAAAGAACTATAAACACAACAATAACCATCGCGGTAATAATGATTATGCAGTCTGGATTTGCACAAACTACATGGACATCCCAGAATAGTGGAGTAACAGACACTTTGAGAGCAGTAACCTTTTTAGATGGTAACAATGGCTACGTAGGCGGCAACAACGGCACGATATTAAAAACTACTGACGGTGGTACCACATGGACAGACGTCTCCCTTTCAAGTACCAACCCGGTAAATAGCCTCTCGTTTATCAATACAACAACCGGATGGGCCTGTACAGGTGATGTGGACAGTAGCGGTTCCACCGGTGAAATATGGGCAACAACTGACGGGGGGGCAAACTGGACACAGCAGTCCAACACTCCTTCTACTGAAGCACGTCTGGGGATCAGCTTTATTGATGCCAGCAATGGTTGGGTAAGCGGTTCAAAAAACGGTCCTATGGAAGTATGGAACACCACCGATGGAGGAGCTAATTATTCAACACAGGGCAATGGAAACATCTTCGGTTGGATGTATGATATTGAGGCCCTCGATGCAAATAACGTATGGACTGTAGGAGGTACTTTTTTCCCTTCTGTTTCCGGACTGGTTGTCTCCTCTTCCGATGGGGGTGCAACCTGGACTGATATCACTTCCGGCACTCCACCTTTCCTTTATGCTATAGATATGGTTGACGCCTCTAATGTTTTTGTTGCAGGCGATGCAGGAACCATTCTTTCAACCACTGATGGTGGCAGCAACTGGAATACACTTACATCAGGAACAACTGAGATACTTTGGGGTATTTCTTTTGCTTATCTCACCTACGGACTGGCTTGTGGTGAAAACGGAGCAATGGTTTCAACAACGGATGGCAGCACTTGGAACAGCGAAAATACAGGCAACTCAGAAAGCTATTACGGTGTTTATATGATCGACAGCATCACTGCTTGGGCAGTTGGTTCAAATGGCACCATCATCAAGAGGATATTCGGAACCGGCTTTGAAGACCAGCAAATCAATAAACCTACAGTGAAGGTTTTTCCTAACCCTTTCAGCAAACAAGCAAGCATAACTGTTGAAAATGCAATCACAAAAGGAAACCTCACCTTCACCTTGTTCGATGCACTGGGCAATAAAGTTTTACAAAACACCATAACTGGACAAAACTTTACACTTAACGGAGCTGAACTTTCCAAGGGCATATATCACTACACTCTCACAGGTAACAATCAAAATCCCGTGTTTGGAAAACTCATCATACAATAACCAAAGCCCAACGCAATGAAAAAAAGCACGCTTATTCTGATAACACTCCTGGAAAGCTTCTTTATCAAGATCCAGGCTCAAACTACTTTTCAAAAAACAATAGATGGTTAGTATCAATTTATCAAAATAAGTATATGACAATTATTAATAACAAGATTATAACCGGATTGTTTGTATTGGCAACTATGAGTGGG
Organism: uncultured Flavobacteriales bacterium; assembly: GCA_964619305.1. GTDB lineage: Bacteria > Bacteroidota > Bacteroidia > Flavobacteriales_H > CAZUDW01 > CAZUDW01. Next base: position 5,750 of record CAZUDW010000102.1, on the reverse strand, counting down.
TTAGCTCAACCCTATGAGCAATGGGTTGGAATATACAATGGATCGGGAACTGATTTAGGCAGAGCGATGGTTATAGATAATTCAGGCAATTCTTATGTTGCAGGCACCAGCGATGGAATAGGAACAGGAAGAGACTGCGCTGTGGTAAAATATGACTCACTCGGCAATGAAGTTTGGGTAGCAAGGTATAACGGAACTGATAGTCTTGATGACTGGGGATATGCTGTTGTTGTGGATAATACAGGCAATGTTTACCTAACGGGACAATCCAATTCTTTGGCAAACGATGCAGATTATATTACAATCAAGTTTGATGCACAAGGCAATCAGCAATGGGTAAAATCTTACAATGGCACTGCATCCGGCTCTGACGTGGCCGTTGATATTGCTCTTGATCAGGCAGGAAATGTATTTATAACCGGAAAAAGTGAGGGAACAAATTCTATGGAAGATTATGTGACCATCAAATATGACAACAATGGGAATGAATTGTGGGTGAAGCGATATAACGGTCCGGGAAATAAAACGGATGATGCCCGCAGCATTTTTGCAGACAGATATGGCAACATTTATGTATCAGGTGGCAGCATGGGAGATACTACAGATTATGATTTTGCCACGATAAAATACGATAATCAGGGTAATGAGAAATGGGTAACCAGATACAATGGCACGGGAAACGCTTATGACCTTGTGTTTTACCAGGGGTCTGTAGTGGTTGACTCCCTCTTAAATGTGTATATAACGGGATACAGTACAGCTGCCGATTCACTTTATGAATATGTGGTTCTCAAATACGATTCCCTCGGCAACATGATCTGGAATGTACATTATGCCGGTGACAGAATGGGAAAAGACGATTTTGCAGATGCTATTACCCTTGATGATTCTCTGAACGTGTACATTAGTGGCGCCATGTATGATTCGATCAGTGATTATGATTTTATGACTATTAAATACGATAAAAACGGTAATTTGAAATGGACGGCTTCCTATGATGGTACAGACAGCGGTTGGGATGAAGCATATAGCGTATTGGTGGATGACAGTGGTAACGTATATGTTGGAGGCCGCAGCAACAAGGCTAATTTCACGGGTGCAGATTATGTGATCGTGAAATATGATAGTGCAGGAAACGAACTCTGGAATGTGAGATACAGCAGGGGTGGTTTCAGTTGGCCATTCAAACTACGCATGGATAATGATGCCAATCTGTTCATAGGAGGCTGGAGTAGTATGGCGTCTCCCAATGGAGCTGATTTTACCGTTGTAAAATATGGCTGGACTCCTGTTGGTGTACAGGTGCAGGGCAGTTATAATTCCTCAACTTCATTCAGTTATCCCAATCCTTTCAGCAATGAAACAACAATCAAATATCAACTCGTTCATGAATCTAAAGTATCTCTTACTATTCACAACCTGCTGGGGGAAAGAGTACGAACACTGATAGAACAAAAGCAGAAAAAAGGTAACCATTGCATTGTTTGGAATGGAAAAGATGATTACGGTAATAATGTTGCAAGAGGAGCATATTTGTATATCATTAAAACAGGAGAAAAAATATACACCAGAAAAATAATCTTAGAATAAAAGCATTCAATATCCCTGCCCTCTTTTTTGGATAAAGGCAAAAAGAATTATTGCAGTTTTAAAATCAATGCATTTTTAAGCAATGATCCAAACTCACTCCATCCCCAGGCATTCCCGAAAAAACAGGTGTTAAATGCTCCAAATAATGCCTGATTATAATAGATCAAAACTATTGTTGATAATAAAATAAGGTGTTGCAGGTTTTTAGAATATGATCTATAATACGCCATCATATAGGCAATGGGCAACATGAGTATCGGCAAATATTCCACCATAGGCCGTTTACCGAAATTACAGATTCCAAAGAAAGGGTTATACCAGGATGCGCACATATAACTAAGAGCAAAAAAGGAAGCAATAACCAAAACGGCATTTTTCTCTTTCTTTATCAACATCACCACAGAAAAAATCAGAGAGAGTAAAATTATGGGCGTATAAGTAAAAAGCCCGCTTTGAGGAGAAAACCAGCTTATCAATAATTGGGGTTTATTCCAAAATGTAAAACCTTCGCCCCTGTATGACCAAACCACATAATGATCATAAACAAATTTCCAGTAAAGAAGTTGTGGTATGATAACCAGAAAAAAAATAAAGAAGATGAAAAAAAGATATTTGGGTCTGAGTAATAACTTCAGTTTATTCTTCAACATCCCGAAGTTTTTTACATCAACCAGGATGGCAATAAAGGCAAACAGAATATTGGTAGGCCTGATAAGAATAGCAATGGATAATGGAATAATAAATAAAAGAAAATGCCTGAACTTTTTGGTTTTACAAAAAGAATGTGACCCATATAGTAGGATAGCAAACATTGAAAAAGAATACAGATGACTCATCAGGGACTCGTCCAGCACATAATAATATAAGTTGGTGCCAAAAAAGATCACCAGAATGCTTATGAACGAAATTTTCCGATCTACATAATTTTCCAGCCATTTCCTCAGAAAGAAAAGACCCAAAACGATATAAAAAACAGCTCCGATATTTATAAAGAACAAGTAGTATGGGGAATAAGTAGAAGTGTTTATTGAAAATATTTTCGCAATCAAAGTTCCTGCGCCATAGAACGGTAACAACAACATTGCGACCCCACAGGTGAATTTTGTTATAATCCTGTCGTTTTCCCTGTCGATATGAAATCCATCTCCATGCAGGGCATCAAATCCTTCGGGATAATTCTCAGCACCAAAACCAAGCTGAAACAGAGCAGGAAGATACATGTAGTAACCTGCCTTGTCTGAGCATATTTCGCAATGGAAATTTGTGACCATACTTTGACGGATGTTTGTTAAAATAAAAATCACAACAAAAAGCAGCAGGTATATCCATTTTGATTTATGATAAGCATTATTATAAAAGCGGTTCATTCCTGCCATGTTTATGCCAACTTATACAATTGATTCAAAACTTATAATAGAGCTGCCGGGATAAATGCAACGAATAGATTACCATAAACAAATAGTATCAGGAAAAGGTGTATTATTCAGGGGCAACATTATGAAGAATCAACGCAATAAAGTGATATTGCCTTTATACTGCTTCTCATCCCCGTCAAAAAATGTAACAGTCACCAAATAGACAAATACCCCTGCGTTTACCGGTTTTTCTTTGTAAGTGCCGTCCCATCCAATGTTAATGTCGGGAGATTCAAATATTTTATTTCCCCAGCGATCATAAATAATCATCCTAGCTGATTCTATGCCGCTACCTCTCACATAAAAAACATCATTGTTGCCATCCCCGTTGGGTGAAAAAATGTTCGGCAGGTATATCTCCTTGCTGTCATTCACATAAACGGTTACGGAATCAACAGATGCACATATCGTGGAATCGCTTAAGTAATAAGTGGTAGTCACTGTAGGTGATGCTACAGGACCGGGACAGTTTGTACAGCTTAAACCGGTGGAAGGCCACCAGTAAAGATTGCTGCCACCACTCCCATTCAATATAGCGCTGCCTCCTTTGCCAATGGTGGTGTCATTACCTGCCTCAACGCTTAGAGGCGGATAGACAGAAACATTCACTACAGCTGTATCGCTGCAAGGCGCGTTAGACACTATAATTTCATAACTGCTATTTACCGAAGGACTTACATTTATCGAAGAATTTGTGTCGCCTGTGCTCCACAGTAAGCTGCCGGTTGCCTGCACAAACAATGTGATGCTCTCACCAAGGCAAATAAAAGTATCCGGACTGATGCTGCTAATCAATGGTGAGGGTTCGGAAATAAGCATTGAAATAACAGTATCGCAGTTATTGGAATCACTGATCGTTACATAATAGGTCCCTGCGCATAAACCGGTGGCACTGCTGCCTGTTTGACTATCTGACCAATCATATGAATATGGAGATGTACCACCGCTGCAGCTTAGCGTAACAGAGCCATCGCAATCTCCATAACAGCTTGCATCCGTACTGGAAATGATTGATGGTGATAATGGAGCAGGCTCACCAACCAATGCAGAATCTACTGTAACACAACCGTTGCTGTCTGTAATTGTAACAAAGTACCATCCTGCCATCAGCAAACTATCGGAAGCATTGGCACCACCTGATGACCAGGTATAAGTATATGGTGTTGAGCCACCTGAAGCATTAACTGATACCATTCCGGTATTATCACCTGAACAAAGTGCATCAGAAGAGGAAGCAGAACTGCTGAGTGGTGTTGGTTCTGACACCAGAACAGAATCTATTCCGGTACATCCGTTGTTGTCGGTGACCGTAACATAATAAGTGCCCTGAGACAGTCCGGTTGCTGTTTGCGTAGTCTGGTTGCCCGCATTGGAATCCCATTGGTATGAATAAGGAGATGTACCGCCAGATGCGTTTACAGTACCGCTACCATCACTATTTCCATAACAGCCAACATCAGTATTGGTAACAGAAGTGTTGAGTGTAAGCGGTTCTGTGATTGTGATTACATCTGTTGCAGAGCAGCAGTTACCATCGTTTACTGTTACAGTGTATGTGCCCGCTGCAAGATTTGAGATATCCTCGGTGCTTTCAGATGTACTCCATTCATAATGATAACCTGTGCCCTCTGCAAAACAGCCATAGGCGGCATTGGCGGGAGATACCCATGTTGCTCCGTTTATAAAACGCCCTGAATTGCCATTGCCACTGCGATCTCCCACATTATTGCCGGATGCTTCGTTCATGGAATAATAAGCCACCAGATTGGCATAATTAGGATGAGACGATGTTACCGGGCAGCAATTACTGTAATTATTTGAAATGGTAGCTGAACTGAGCTGCATATTCCATATCCTTAGCTCGTCTATGCGTCCCCACCAAAACTGTGAAGGCAAATTCAGCCCATCCCATTCCTGCCCTATGCTGAAATAACTGTCAGATTGTGGTATCCACACATTGGTAGTGGCAAAAGTTGCTTCCTGCACTCCGTTCACATATAATCTCATAAAATTACCGGCAGTGATAGTAACGGCTACATGATACCAGTTCCCTGTTGCAAATGTATTAGCGCTGAAACGGTTACCTGCTACATTGTCAAAATAAAAAAAGCGGTTATTAGAGGCATTATAGCCCATAAAGAAATGATTGTTAAAGCCGTTGGTATTAAAAGCAACTATCATAGCATCTGAATTGGTCCATGATGGATCAGGCCAAACCCATGCTTCTGCCGTGATTCCATTTGAATAACCTCCACCTGCAACTATATCCGCCACCACATAATCATTGGCACCATTAAAAGAAAGAGCACTGTTGGGCAATCCACCGGAGGGAGTCAGATCAGCAGCTCCATCGCTGTTCCCGTTGCATGTTACCTGTGTGGGAGTAATCGTTGTATTGACAGCAGTTGGATCACTTAAAGTCACATTGCCTGTAATAATATTCGAATTGTTATCGCTGATGGTTACTGAATATGTTCCGGAACACAAACCGGTTGCTACCCGGGTCGTCTGGCTGCCGGTGTTGGAACTCCATAAGTAGAAATAAGGTGTGGTGCCTCCGCCTGGATTGGCAGTAGCTGTTCCATCACAATCTCCATTGCAAGTCGGGTTACTCCATGTCATATTATTAGTAAATTGTGCCCGGGAAAAACAATGAATAAATAAAACTAAAATAAGGACGAAATATCTTATCATAACAAGGTTTGAATAAACAAATTTAAAGAAATAATGTGAGTAATATTAAAA
>CAZUDW010000101.1:0-10403 GCA_964619305.1 uncultured Flavobacteriales bacterium | reverse complement strand
TAACTGGATAAAATTTTTGGAAAAATAATAAATCATAATCAATCCTGTCCTGAACAATTAAAAAGAAAGCAAAGAAAGAGAAAGAAAGTAAAAGAGCAATTAATTGGTATATATGAGGAATGAATTCATCTTTAGAAGGAATTGGTTGGACTTAAAAACGTTTAAGCCGGGATTGTCTTTATAGCAATCAACACATTTTATTGTGACGAGTGATATTTCTTCAGGTTTTCAATCGGACGTTGCAATACTTCTTTTAACAGGATGTTGTGTTTGCTGAAACATTCTTTAAGGATATCCTTAAAATAATAAGCAACAGAACCAACGGCAAACACAGGCAATTCCCGGGCTCTCTCATACTTCAGAATATGTCTGCCGGTGTACTCGTCAAAACAGTTAAAAACAAGTTGCCTGATAAATGGATGCCTGATATGATCACTAAGGAAATAGGTGAAAGAAGCTAAAAAACGATTTGGTTGACTTTTTTTGTATATCCGATCAAGGATTTCGGGTTTTGATAATTGCAATTTTTTAATAAAATCTCTTTCCAAATCATCGGGAAGCTCTCTATAGAAAAAAGCTTTTAATAAGGATTTTCCAAGATGTGAACCACTTCCTTCATCACCAAGTATATGGCCTAATCCGGGAATATTATCAATAATATTTTTTCCATCAAATTCGCAGGAGTTGGAACCGGTTCCTAAAATACAAGCTATACCAGCACTTGTGCCGCAGCTTGCTCTTGCAGCTCCCAGCAGATCATGCTCCACATGCAATGATGCATTTTTGAATAATTTTGACAGTGCTTCTTCTATGTGCAGACAATTTTCATTTGATGAACATCCTGCTCCATAAAACCACAATTCCCGGATATTATTGGGATCAAATAAATCCTGAATGGCAAATGTAATCGCATCAATAATTTTACTTTGATCAGTAAAGAAAGGGTTAAATCCCGCTGTTTGAAAATCAATCGATCGATCCTTTTTCAAAGCCCCCCAGTCAGTTGTGGTTGAGCCGCTATCTGCAATGAGTATCATGAAACAAATCTAAATCCACTTTCTCTTTTAACCAATTCTGTTTCTTCAATCCATATTCTTATATCATCATTCCTATTATAACAGCAGTAAACAGGCAGGCAAGAGTGCCTCCGATAAGTGCGAACAAACCCAGTTTGGAAAGAAGCCCCTTACGATCAGGGATCAAGGCACCGATCCCACCAATTTGAATACCTATAGATGCGAAATTTGAAAATCCACAGAGCATATATGTTGCCATCACAATCGATCTTTGATCAGAAAAAACTCCTGAATTTTTCATTTCTCCTAAAGTAACATATGCATAAAATTCGTTGAGTATTGTCTTTTCGCCAAGCAATTGACCTACAAGGAAAATATCATGGCTGTTCACACCTATCAACCATGAGACAGGAGCAAAACAGTATCCCAACATAAATTGGAACGATAATCCACTGTATGTTGTGTTGTCACGAATTATTGCATTTAGTCCGGTATATTCGCCAATAACATCTTCAAGGATGAAATTACCTAAATAGATTAATGCAGTAAAAACCAAAAGCATAGCAGCAACGTTCACTGCAAGTTTTAAGCCATCAGTTGTGCCGTTTGTAATGGCTTCAAGAATATTGGAGCCGATTCTTTCCTTAGAAACAGACATGCTGCTATCAAATGATTCTGTCTCCGGAATAAGAATTTTAGCAGCAACAATGGCTGCAGGTGCAGACATAACGGATGCTGTCAGCAAGTGTTTAGCAAACAATATTTTCTGCAGGGGATCATCCCCTCCTAGAAAACCGATGTATGCTGCCAAAACCCCTCCGGCAATCGTTGCCATTCCACCTGTCATAAGGCACATCATTTCTGAGCGTGTCATTTTTCCAAGATATGGTTTTATCAGGAAAGGAGCTTCTGTCTGTCCCAGAAAAATATTACCTGCAGCGGCAAGACTTTCTGCTCCTGAAAGCTTCATTGTTCTTTTCATCAACCAGGCAAAGCTGTAAACCACCTTTTGCAATATTCCCATATAGTATAACATGCTGCTAAGAGCAGAAAAAAATATAATGGTAGGAAGAACCTTGAAAGTAAAATTCAACCACAAAGAATCAATGTGATCAGCGCCAAGTCTTCTTAAGAGGAAATCTAAACCATAATCTGTAAATGATATTATTTTAATGAATGCGCGGCTAACCCACTCAAACATAAGAGCTACAAATGGTATTTTCAACACGGAAACAGCTAAAATAACCTGAATCAATATCCCAACGATTACGAGTCTCCAGTTGATTTGTCTGCGGTTTTGGCTGCACAACCATGCAATTCCTATAAGAACGGCAAGGCCACCTATTCCACGAAGTATTGAAAGGAATGAAACGACAAGGACTAAAGACATGATTCAAGATCTATTATTCCCACAATGAAAACTCAGGATTTCCTGCGATTGATTTCATCTCTCAGCCTGGATGCCTCTTCGTATCTCTCGTTTTCAACTGCTTTTTTCAACTGTCTTTTTAATTCGGTAATAGATAAGGATTCTATGTCTTTAGCTTTTTCGGGTTCTATAGACTCATCTTCCACTTCTTCAAGCTTGGTTTTGGATTTAATTACATCTTCTTCCAGGATAATCCCTGCAGTTGACAGAATAAACTCATAAGTAAAAACAGGACAACCTACCCGTACCGCAAGAGCAATTGCATCAGATGTGCGGGATTCAAGCTCAATAGTTTTACCATTGTGTTCACAAATCAGTTTTGCAAAGAAAATCCCCTCAACAAGATTATATATGATAACCTCTTTGATTTTTATTTTAAAAGTATCAGCAAAGGTTTTAAACAAATCGTGTGTCAAAGGGCGGCTGGGTTTCATCTTTTCCAGCTCAATTACTATAGCCTGGGCTTCAAATCCACCGATGATAACAGGTAGTCTCCTCTTGCCATTCATTTCTCCTAAAACAAGTGCATAAGCACCTGTCTGAGTTTGGCTGTATGAAAGACTTAATATATTGAGCTGAATCCTATCCATTTATAAAAGCATCCGATCAATAAGGATCAACTAAAGTAATAATTTTGGTTGACATCAACCAACAAGTTGTCTGACCGCTTCTATAATCTTTGGAGTGACATCAAAGGCATCACCTACAATACCATAATGTGCAGCACTAAAAATAGGGGCTTCAGGATCTGTGTTGATAGCAACAATACATTTGCTCCCATTAACTCCGGCAAGGTGCTGTATTGCCCCTGATATTCCAATAGCAATATATAAATCAGGCCTGACGGATAACCCGGTTTGTCCAACATGTTCTGCATGTGGTCGCCATCCCATATCTGATACAGGTTTGGAACAAGCTACCGTGCCTCCTAACAAATCAGCGAGTGTTTCCAGAAGTCCCCAGTTCTCAGGGCCTTTCATGCCGCGCCCACCAGACACAATGACAGAAGCTTCCGATATAGGAACTTTATCTGTTACCTGGCTGACTTCTGTTACTTTTGTTTTAACATCTGCTTCTGTTGTGTCGCTATTAAATGACTCAACTATTGCTTCTGATCCGATTTCTTCGGGAGAAAATGAATTCGATTGTAGTGTAAGTATCTTTTTCTGTGATGATGTTGAAACAAAATTAAATGCCTTCCCCGAATACACAGCCCTTTTCACAGTAAAAGTGCCATTATCTGTTGATGGAAAGTCAACCACCGTGGAGATAAGACCTGCTTTTAATTTTACAGCCAATTGTGGAGCAAGAGCTTTCCCGTTGGCGTTATGAACCATCACAATAATGTCGGCATCTGTTTCATTCACTGCTTTTTCAAGAGATTTCACATAGGCGCAACAATCAAAATTGGCAAGATGGTTTTCATTTGTTTTTAACACTTTATCAATTCCATATTTGCCGATTACTTTTAATTCAGCATCATCAACATCCCCGATAACGACTGCTATTGCTTCTGTTTTATGATCTTTTGCTATCCTGCTGCCATAATATGCAACTTCCAATCCCGATTTTGGGATTTTGCCATTCGAATTATCTAAATATACCAATACTGCCATATCAAATCACTTTTGCTTCATTATGTAATAAATTAACTAATTCCTCGGGATGTTCCGCATCAACTATTTTACAACTTCCTTTTGAGGGAGGAAGTACATAATTATTCGATGTAGTCAGTTCAGAGCATTCTACCGGTTCCACAACTTTTAATGGTTTTGTCCTTGCAGACATGATCCCTCTCATAGTTGGTATCCTGGGTTCGGCAATTCCTTCCTGAACCGAAACAACCAATGGTAACTTTGTCGTTATAACTTCTTTTCCTCCTACAATTTGCCTGTTTAAAGTGACATCTGTTCCGTTCACATCTAGTTTGGGCACACCGGAAACAAATGGCAGATCAAGTATTGCAGCAAGCATTCCGCACACCTGCCCGCTGGAATAATCTGTTGTCTCTCTACCCAGCATGATTAAATCATAGTTTGTACTTGATGCGTAATGAGCTATTTGTTTAGCCACATAGTAGCAATCGCGAGGGTTGGCATTTACACGAATACCTTCATCCGCTCCTATTGCAAAAGCTTTACGGATTAAGGGCTCTGTATCTTCCAGGCCGATGTTGATAACAGTAACTTTTCCGCCAACTGCTTCTTTCAGCTCAATTGCACGGGTCAGTGCAAATTCATCAAGCGGGTTTATTACATATTGCACACCATCTGTTTTAAACTCTGTCAACTCCTGATTGAATACAATCTTTGTTGTCGTATCAGGAACTTTTGCTATGCCTACAAGTATTTCCATCTCTTTCAGTTTTTCAGTCTGGCAAAATTAATGAAAAAAGCCAATTATTAAAAGAGATCATCTCGCACTATTATATAAAGTTTGTATTGAGTAGATTACAGGAGGAAAAATTAATGAAATAAGATCAGATAAACGGTTTTTATTTTAAAATAACACTATTTTTGCCGCCATAAATTCATAAAATAATTTAAAGGCGATTAAAATGGGAAATTTAGTTTTTGCATTACCATTGTTTGGTGTGTTAGCAATCTTTTATGTGATATGGAAAAGTGCTGTTATTGGGAAGTATGATACAGGTACTGAAAAAATGGTTAAAATTTCAAGTCATATAGCAAAAGGAGCTATGGCATTTCTAAAAGCAGAATATAAAATTCTGGTGTTTTTTGTTATTGCCGTGGCTATTCTTCTTGCTTTCAAAGCTTCTGGTGAAGAGGAATCTCATCCGTTAGTAGCACTTTCCTTTGTTGTTGGCGCCTTTTGTTCTGCCTTAGCAGGATTCATAGGAATGAGAATTGCAACAAAAGCAAATGTGCGGACAACACAGGCTGCCAGAACTTCTCTGAGCAGAGCTTTGAAAGTTGCATTTAACGGAGGCTCTGTTATGGGAATTGGGGTAGTAGGTTTGGGTGTATTAGGGCTTAGTGTTCTCTTTATCTTTTATAACTATTATTATTTTGCAGGTGTTGAGTGGAATGTGCATAAAGTTCTTAATGTTCTTGCCGGATTTTCACTGGGAGCTTCTTCAATTGCTCTTTTTGCCCGTGTTGGAGGTGGTATATATACAAAAGCTGCTGATGTTGGTGCTGATCTTGTAGGTAAGGTTGAGGCAGGCATACCAGAAGATCATCCTCTGAACCCTGCTACTATTGCCGACAATGTTGGTGACAATGTGGGCGATGTTGCCGGAATGGGTGCGGATTTATTTGAATCTTATGTTGGTTCAATTATTGGCACGATGGTACTTGGTGCAGCTTTTGTCGGCATTCCTGAATTTGCAGGAAACTTTAACGGGATGGCGGCAATTTTATTACCCATGTTTCTGGCTGCAACCGGTATTGTAATGTCCATTATAGGTACATTTTTTGTCAATGTGAAAGAAGGAGGCAATCCACAAAGAGGGTTGAACATAGGAGAGTTTGCTTCTTCTATCGTAATGATTATAGCTTCCTGGTTTATTATAAAGTTTACATTGCCACCTTCATGGAGTGTAGATGGAATTAAATACACAGCATCTGGTGTATTCTGGTCAACTATTGCAGGCTTAGCTGCCGGTTTGGGAATTGGTAAAATCACTGAGTATTATACCGGCAAAGACTCTCCTCCGGTTCGCAACATTGCAAGACAATCTCTCACCGGGGCTGCTACAAACCTGATTGCCGGTATTGGCACCGGTATGTTGTCCACTGCTGTTCCTGTCATTTTGATTTCTTCTGCAATTCTGGTTGCTTATTATTTTGCCGGATTATACGGTATTGCAATTGCAGCTGTTGGTATGCTTGCCAACACAGGCATCCAACTCTCTATAGATGCTTATGGACCTATTTCTGACAATGCAGGAGGAATAGCGGAAATGGCAGAACTGCCTGCAGATGTACGTGAAAAAACTGACAATCTTGATGCAGTGGGAAACACAACTGCTGCCATTGGAAAAGGATTTGCCATCGGTTCAGCAGCACTAACAGCGCTTGCTCTTTTTGCTGCTTTTATGCAGCAAGCTAATATAGACAATATCAATATTGTTAAACCTATTGTGATGGCAGGACTTTTTATTGGGGGTATGTTTCCTTTTGTATTTTCAGCTTTTGCGATGAATGCTGTCGGCAGGGCTGCCATGAAAATGATAGAAGAGGTCAGGAGGCAATTTGCCAATATCCCACAACTAAAGGCAGCTTTGCATGTAATGAACAAACCAGAGAATAAGGATATAAAAATGTCAGATTGGAATGAAGCGGATCAGGCCACATTTATGGAGGCTGATGGAATGGCTGAATATGATAAATGCGTTGCAATATCTACCTCAGCTTCAATCAGAGAAATGGTATTACCCGGTTTGCTTGCAATCATTGCTCCTGTGCTGGTAGGTTTTCTCGGTGGACCCGTTATGCTGGGCGGTCTGTTGGCTGGTGTTACGGTTTCAGGCGTTTTACTGGCAATTTTCCAGGCCAATGCCGGTGGTGCATGGGACAATGCAAAAAAAATGATAGAAGATGGCATTGAGTTTGATGGAAAAACTTATGGAAAAGGTTCTGAAGCACACAAAGCTGCGGTTGTGGGCGACACTGTCGGGGATCCTTTCAAAGACACTTCAGGCCCTTCTCTCAACATTCTGCTGAAACTGATGTCGGTCGTTGCTCTTATCATTGCTCCCAGTATTGCTCTTAAAGAGCATGGAAACAACATTGAACAGAATGATGATATTGAAACTGCAGTTATTCAATATTCCGCTCCTCAAAGCGCTCTGAATATTCAGGATATATGTGCATGGCCAGTTCAGATTTAACCGGCTGCATCTTGCAGGTATAATTTATCCGCCTTAAGAATTGCCTGCATTTAATCAGTGTCGTTTTAAAACCAGGGGAAAGTGAATTGTAAATTTTGTTCCTGAGCCTAATGAAGTTTTAAATTCAACAGTTCCTTCAAGTATATCCACGGCATTTTTTACAATATAAAGGCCTAACCCACTGCCACTTTCTTTGTGTTCAGATCTTGTAAACATGCCGAAAGCATCTTCTCTGAAATTTTCAGGGATTCCTTTCCCATTGTCTTCCACTGAAAGTTGCAGTTCATTGTTTTTGAGTTCAGCTATTATATGAACATAAGCTTTTCTAACGTCTTTCCTGTTGAATTTAGCCGCATTATCAACAAGATTTTGCACAATGCTTCTCATCAGAATAACATCAGTCCTTATTATTATATCTTTTGAGCAAGCGTTTTTAAATTTAATATCTTCAAAATCTCCGGAAAAGCGAACATCATTAATGACCTCTTCAATTAAAGCATGTAGGTCAACTTTTTTCAGTTCAACAAACCCTCCAATGCTGCGATTTGCGTCACTTAACTTCTTAATAATTTTCTCAAGGTTAGTTGCAGAACCTTTAAGCAGATGATAATATTCCTGCACATCCTTTGTAATACTAACATCATTTGTAATACCAACATCAATTAAAAGATTTATCAGGCCAAGAATGGAAGCAACAGGAGCTTTGAGATCATGTGAAGTTCTGTAAAAAAACATTTTCAATTCAGCAATTTTTTTCTGCAGATCTTTTCTCGATTCAGCAAGCTCCTCCTGTGTGTGCAATATTATTTTCATATCCCGCACCACGCAAATAATACTGACATGTCCATTATCAGGAATTGGTTGCAGCATTATGCCAACGTCAATCAGATTTCCACTTTTCGTCACTCCATATGACCTCATACCTCTCATCGGTCTAACATGGGGATTTTTCAAATAAGTTTTTCTTTGAAGAACATGTTTCTTTTTGTGTTTAGCTGGCACAAGAACTTCTATTTTCCGGCCAATCAGTTCTCCAGGTTTATAGCCGAATAAATTACATGCTGCTTTGTTTGCAAGGCAAATTTGTCCTTTTTCATCTACAAGCAATACTCCGTCCGGCATCAGGTCGGTGATGAGCTGCATTTGCCCTACTTCAATCTTGCTGATTGTTGGAACCATTTCTTCATTAAAAAAGTCCTGCATTTGTAATGCTTTATTAGTTTCTCCTGCGGTATTTGCTGTTGATATTATTTATTCTTCTTCCCTGTTCAATTCGAAAAGACAATGTTCGTCAGTTTGGTAACAAAATCCAATGACATCATTTTGGTTTAATGAATCTTTGATCTTCAATTTAAACTTCAATAATTCTGAAGGATGCACCCTCAGTGCAATGGCGATCGAGATTATCGTCAACGCTTGTGGATTGTCCTCTCCTTTTTCTATCCTGCGTAAAGTGCGCAAGCCAATGTTTGCTTCAAATGCCAGCTGGGTTTGATTTATCTTCATCAATTTCCTCATCTCTACAATTCTCAATCCCAAACTGCAAAGGGTTTCCTTCTTTACTTGGTCATTCATAATTTGAAATAAGCAAATTTTAAAAAAACTTCTTTTACAGACAGGTCATTTATGACCTAATGCTATTTTTTAGTTGTAATTATTATCGTAAAATTTTATTTCAGAAAATAAAAATATACATTTTCTTGATTAATTATTAGAAAGTCAATTAATGTTTAAACAAGACTAGTTGGATATAAGAGGACATCTATTCACTGTAGCAAATAGGGAAACCTGCAAAACAATCAAATGATCACGAAGCGTTTGATTACTTCAATCTTTCTTGCTTGGTTATTATCTGGTTCATTTGTCAGTTTGAGGAAGTAAGTCCCAATGGGAAAGTTATTTAAACTGAGTTGAAGGACATTTCTTCCCTTGATAAATCTATACCTGTCTCTTGTAATGAGCGATCTGCCATCCATATCGAGTATTTCGATCCTGGCGTTTAGGTCTTCAAATGCATATACATTCCCTTGAAGGACTTCATCATTTTGCACCGTGTTGATTTTCATAATGTCCAGCATTTGATCTGTTCCCAGTTTGACAGCAACTATATCTGAATAAGTAAAACTTCCGTCAAAATCTGTTTGCCTGAGGCGGTAATAATCCAGCGGTTTTAACGGATGTTTGTCGGTAAATGTGTAATGCTTGCTTTGAGTTGAATTACCGCTGCCCTTAATCTTTGCAAGAGCAACAAAACGATCGCCATCTTCGGAGCGTTCTATTTCGAAATAATCGTTGTTGATTTCAGTAGCAGTCTCCCATCTGAGCTCCACAATATCTTCTTTTGGCTTGGCACTGAAACTCAGCAATTCAATGGGCACGAAAGGGGTGTATTGCAGGCGCACATCATTCATAGCGAAAGATGGATCAGAACCAGCTGAATTGTCATTGATCCAGTTTACACCTATCCTGAAATTGGCAATATTGTTACAGGTTCCAGGTAAAACATAAGACCGTGTGGTCCACCTACCCTGGTTCTGTCCGTTACATCCACCACAGCAAGTAGCTGTAGGAATGGGATTCTCCAGAACGATCCAGGATGCTCCCCCGTTGATACTATAATACAACACGGCATAATCCCAGCCCGGCTCACCATATTCTATGTATTCGAAAAGCAGTGTGATGGGTGATGTGCCGGCAGCAGCAGTATTGATATTTGGCGAGTACACTGCGCGATGTGTTATCTCACTTGCATCATAAGCAGCCCCAATGTCGCCAAGCGATTGTGATCCTACATGCATAGTTTCGTTGGTGCCACATCCTGTGCCGCACACCCCGTTGGCTTTGCCGTCTTCCTGGCAACTGCGATACCACCAGTTGCACAGGCCAGAATTGGCACCTGTGGATACATTATATGTCCAGGCATTGTTGCCAACCGTATTTTCAAAATCGGCTATCCAAAAAGTAACCTGTCCGTAAGCAGGAATAAGGGAACACCAAAACAGCACAGGCAGGAAGAAATAAGATAGATGCAGTAAGAAATTCATGCCTATATGAAAAATGCGTTTGCAATATACGAAAATATTTTGAAAAAGTTCTGCTTTTT
>CAZUDW010000100.1:0-10645 GCA_964619305.1 uncultured Flavobacteriales bacterium | reverse complement strand
AAGTACAAATCATGAAACACAACACATTCATAATTGTATTCCTTCTGTTGACACTTACTTGTAAGGAAAGCCGGAATGAAGATGCTCATACCAGATCTAAAGCGACCCATAAAGAACAAAAACAGACACTTGAGAAGAGCGGTGTAAAAGTCGTCTTTCCATCCCTTGACGGTCTGGAAATTAGCGCAATGTTGTATGAAGAAGATAAAGATTACCCGGTGATCGTTCTATGTCACCAGGCAAGATTCAATAAATTTGAATATGCCGATATAGCACCTAAATTGAATAAACTGGGATTCAATTGCCTCGCAATAGACCAGCGTTCCGGAGGCCCAATCTCTGATTATATCAATGAAACGGCTGTCAGAGCGAAAAAACAAAATAAAGCTATGGATTATCTCGATGCGGAACAGGATATAGTAGCTGCTATTCGTTATGCGGTGGATAAATATCATCGCCCGCTTATTTTATGGGGAAGTTCTTACTCATCTACACTGGCACTTTATTTAGCTGTTGAGAACAATGATATAGATGCGGTGATCTCTTTTAGCCCGGGAAACTATTTTGCTGAACAAAAAGGATCATTGACAGATCTTTTGAGCGATTTTGAAAAACCCATGTTTATTACTTCTTCCGGAAAAGAGATTCCTGATGAAAAAAAGCTTTTAGCAAAACATGAGATGAAAGATTTACAGGTTTTGTTCCAGCCAGAAGGTGAAGGGTACCACGGTTCTAAGGCACTATGGAAAAATCAACCGGGTGGTCAGGAGTACTGGGATGCCATCACGGATTTTCTTACTAAAATCAGGGCATATCTTCTGAAGGAATAACGGCTCTTTTTTTAATGACTAATCAGAATGCTTTAATTTTATGCACAAATTATTGTGATTCCATGCTGTCTTTAAAGCAAAAACTGGTAGAGATCACATCTGATAAAACATCCGGATCACTCGTATTACTTGAAAAACTGATCGGGCAGTTTGAGGTTTTTTTCTCTCAGAATATACATCGGCAAATGAGAAACGAACTACCGGATTTGCTGGAGCTTGTTTCAAATAAATTATTGTTATTTCCTGTTGTAACACACTTTTTAACTGCATTATCGGTTGTAATAAAAGAAAACAACGATGTTGGTCCCTGCCTTGATTTTATTGAAAGATATAAAACCATATGGAGCAGGGTGAAAGATTCTATTTCAGAAGAAGCATATAACATTATATCTCCCACTGCTAAGACCATTTTAACTCATAGCAATAGCGGACAGGTGAGGCATTTTTTTTCGTTTCTTAAAAAAAAGGCTTGTAATGTTCAGATCGTCCAAACCATTTCTCATCCTGAGATGGAAGGCAGGTTGCAGGCGGATTACATCGCTTCCCTGGGTTTTGATGTGAAGTTAATTGAAGATGCTGAAACAGGGAGCATATTTAACTATATTGATGTTGTTGTTTGTGGAGTAGATGCCGTTACAGGGATACATTTTCTTAATAAAACCGGAACAAGAACAATTGGTTTGCTATGCAGTTCTTATAAAAAACCGTTTTATGTGCTTTGCGACCCGAGAAAGATAATACCAGACTCATCAGTTCAGAATTTTTGCAGTGCTGTTGAGGGTTCAGGTAAATTATTTAAACCGGATTTTCAGCACCCATCCGGAGGCAATACAAATATGGATGAGAGATATTTTGAGTGGATTGAAAAAACTTTGGTTACAAAATTCATCACAGTATTGTAGGAAAGAGAATAACGCAAAACATCTATGCAAACTTTAGGTAAATATTTTGTTTTGGGCGGGCTGATCCTGATCGTTATTGGGGTCTTGCTTTGGGTTGGCGGTAATCGCTTCCACTTTTTAGGGAATCTGCCGGGAGATATTAAGATCAGGAATGAGAATTTCAGCTTTTATTTTCCATTGACTACTTGTCTTTTACTTAGTGCCATAGCGACCTTATTGTGGTGGTTGGTGCGTAAATTATTTTCCTGATCCAATTCTGGTCTGAAGACAATTTCTCTTATCAAAGAATTTTCTTCGTCTTCATAAAAAGTTAACATTCTTTAACAATATTGATAAGAAATTGTCTGCTACGGCACGGTACTTGTATTTTAATCTTCTGAACCTTTCAATAAATAATATGAAATTTCCTTCTCTTTTAATTTTATCTGCAGCCTTCTTTTCCACTTCTGTGACGAGTGGACAAATGCAAAGAAATAGTTTAGCAAACAATGATGCACAGGTGCAAATGTTTTACAACAACAATCCTATAGAGCAAATTTCAAATGTTCATATACAGATGCGCGAAAATCAGAATTTTGGAAATACAGGAAGAGAAAAAAGACTGAACGATAAGTTGGGAAACAGCTCTTCATCACCATCTCCCGTCAGTTCTGCACATAAAAGGGTGCCTTTTAAATACAGAATAAAGTATGGAAACTTTTGCCGTTATTCCACTGCAAACAAATCAAGAAAGAAAGCTTATTCAAACAGGCGTGTCAACAGTCGCCAGATCAGGAATGAGATATGTGTGTTTGCGTCAAAATAGATTAATAGTTATTTTTCCGGCTGATAAAGAAACATCCGTCAAATGGAAACAGCGACATATATCAGCCGCCTGAACGAAAGCTTTCAACAAAAGTCTGATGAGGAGATTGCTTTTTATATGGCAAAATATATGAAGGGCAAATTCCCGTTTTTCGGTATAAAAGGTCCTGTACGCAAGGAAATCACAAAAGCATTTGTCAGTAAGAATGGTCTGCCATTAAAAGATCATTTTGATGAATTTATTCACGGAATATGGGAAATTCCACACAGGGAACTGCATTACACAGGCATGGAAATAGCAGAAAAATATAAGAAACAATTCATTGCAAAAGATATTTACTGGATGGAGTTCATGATAGTTAATCAATCATGGTGGGATACGGTTGATTTTATTGCTACTCATCTTGTTGGCAATCTCTTTAAGATGTTTCCTGATCTTATTCCGGAGTGGAACAATAGATGGATCAGTTCTGAAAACATGTGGCTGAGAAGAACCGCCATCCTGTTTCAACTCAAATATAAGGAAAAAACAGATAAAGATTTACTATATAGCAACATCATAGAGTGTTCGGGAGAAAAAGAATTTTTTATCCGCAAGGCTATCGGATGGTCGCTGAGAGAATTATCTAAAACATATCCTGAAGAAGTGAGGAGATTTGTTGATAAGAATAAAATCAGTGGTTTGAGTAGGAGGGAAGCGTTAAAACGAATCTCAGTTTAGTGTGATATATTGTGTTATCCTATCCTGGATGTCACCTTGTTCCTGAGTCCTTTCCATGATTTCAATATTGCTTTTACCGAACCAACGATGATGGGAGATTCAACCATGACAGGGACTTTGTTTTTATCATCTGTTACCCACACTTTCATGTTTTCTCCTTCCTTAAAAATGGTTCCTTCTACAAGCAATGGGCTAAATGTAATGCATCTGAATTTTCCCATTTTATCAATCAGGCAAGTCTCTTTCCCGGTGTATCGAATATAAAGATTGCTTAATTCATTATCAAGAATAATCGTGATAGGGATTGTATCCCCGGGCTTGTGTAGAGAGAAATCTATATTTCGTGCACTATATATGATTGACAACACATCATAAGTGCAGTTTGTAACCGGTATTGTATCGAAATGCACATCGTAATCCAATTTCTTATAAATCGAATAAACTTTGTTATGAGCATTATTGAATACATATTGCAGGTTGAGTGTATAATCCCCTTCCCAAACTCTGCGTTTAAACCTCAACGGAAGCAGAGTGCTTGTATCGCAATATGTCTCATAACGATCTCTTACTTTGAAGAACCAATCGTATGATTTGTATGTCTTTCCCGTACTGACGATATGATAGACAGGGCGTTTTCTGTATTCTTCCAACTTTACATCAAACCTCACCTCTCCGGCTCCTACCCATAAATTACCAACATTGTAAGTTATTTTATATTGGATTGACTCTCCGGATTTAATTGCTGTATTGATTGTTTTACATGGAATATTCTGAGCAGCAGCAGGTTGAGCAAAAAGCATGATCATACCCGTGAGGTAGCATAAAAAGACTTTATTCAGCATGTGGATTAAAATGGTCATGTTATAATTTAACTCTGAACGAATCTACAAAAGATTTATTGAAGATGACGGTTTACTTTTTTTCTGCTTTGCTGAAACATCTGGAGAAAAAATCGATGCATTTTGCAAGAGTAATGAAAATTTTACCTTTATTGCTTTAAATATCTGTTTAGATGAGGATGATAAGTCATATTTTGGAACTGGTTGGGGAATGCTTTAATGAAATGCTCCTCAGCACTCTGATCTTTGGCTTACCCGCCTTGCTTGTGGGTATTTTATTGAATTATTTTTTAAAAAAACGAACTGGGTTTAAAATAATAAAATGGCTCGCAATTGTATATAGTGTTGTGATCCCCTTATCACTTGCCTGTTTAGCAGGTGGAGCAGCAGCTCTTAGTAAAGGAAAAGCTTTTGCTGCAGAACAGGTGCATAAAACGGTGCTGCCACTCATAAAGGTTACATTCCCATCTTACCAATTATATCTCAAATTCAATAAAATAGAATTATTTTCTGAGCGAACCACGGTTCGTCAGACGATCGAAGAACACTTGTCTTTTATTCAATATCATACAATTAAAAAAGGCATGTTAGAGAAAATTAAAGTTGATGCTGCGAATAAAGTCGTACCGAACATTGCAAAATGTGGATTGTTTGAAGCACTACATACCGGAGTGCCTTCGCTGGAGATAGACAGGAAAATTTCAGATTATTACAAAGAGGCACTCGAATTCAATATTGACGAACTAAACAAGGAACAATGGCAGATTCTGGAACAGGTTTTAAATGAAAAGCTGGATGTTATGTTTAAGCCGTATTTTAAAAAACTTTATTTATTTGCCGGATTATCATTTCTTTTACCTTTTTGTCATCTGTTATTATATGCATTTGTATCTGTAAGGGCGAAGAAGAATTAATAAAACACAGATAAAATGAGAAGTTTTTTTAATAATTTGTTTGCTGATGGTGCAAGGGTATTTGCATTTTTCTGCACCATCATTTTAATCAGTGTGATAACCTGTCTCGTGATCTACGGTTGAAACATCTACCAGTTGTCGTATTCATCGTCAGTTTTTACTTTCTGACGCATGAAATCCTTCATCTGGGTTATCATCTTTCTGATTCTTTCATCAATCATGGTGTATAATTTCTCTTTTTTTGCAGGCAGATATTTTACATCTTCCAGTGGACTTGTGAACAAAGACTGAGAAGTATTGGCAATTAAATAATAGTGATAAATCATGTTATCTATTTTGTATTTAAATCGCCCTTCCTTGAAGTAAATAGAAAGGTTCATTGTTAAGCGGTTCTTTGCAGTTGTATCCATGATACGGATGATATTTTTATTAAATTTAAAGTTTTTTATGAAACTTATCGATTTCTGATCGCTATCCTTTGGCAATAAACTATCTCCTTCAATATGAGATGAATTAGTAAACCATTTTTCAGCCAGCTCAAATAGCTGTGCTTTTGACATCCCTTCAGCTTGTACAACTTCTTCGTAAATAAATTTTCCTGTTTCTACATCCATCGGTATCTGAGCATCAACAATGTTACAAACTGTAAGCAGTGCGATTGCAGTTGGCGGTATGATTCTCAGTATCTTATTCATTAATTTCATCGCTTGCAAAAGTATTAAAAAAGCAAAAAAATCACTTTCCGATATATTTGTTCCTGACAAGAATCCAGGTGATGTAGGTCCATTTAAAATTTTCAAGATACAGCGTAGATCGGCCAATAAATTCTTTGGGAATAAAATTGAGAATACTTTGGTTGATGTACGGATTGATGGTTACAGCTTTTCCCTTATTTCTTCCGTTCATCCAGGGGTTGTTGAAATCAAAGTTCGTACGCCAGAAAGTTATTGTATCATTACCATGAATGAAACTTATTATAAATCGGAAACTATGTTGTAGAGACCTGACCTTACTCACAGTTTTTGGAAAATCCTGCAGAAAGAGATTCACAGAGTCTTTATTGGCATATCCCTCAAATATCTTTTCCTTTAACTCTTTTGTCATGTATTTACTTTCAAATTGCCAGGCAGCACCCCGCTTATCAGCAATTTGCATGATGGCTGATTTATCTATGTTCTTTTTCAGCCACTTATCATCTATCGGGAAATCCGATACATCTAAAATGTCTTTATTATGATTGAACATCTTAGCAAAAGAGAGAAAATCTCCTTCACTCAATCTTCGTTCGCAGTCTAAAGGTTGTATCACGCTGTTACTGTCAAGTAATTTTTTGTTATTCGATATCGAATTCATCATGGCATTGTGAAAATTATTGCATTTAAATGCCTTAATTTCAGGGAGGTAATTGTAAGAAATGGAGCTGCTTCTTTCTTTGATGATCAAATTGGCTCTGCCCGTTTTCTGGTTTTTTTCGGTGTAATTTACGCGTTCCTTACTGATGATGAACAAGCGGGATGTGCTGTCAATTTTATTGATAATCTTATTTAAATCACCTTGAGCATATAGCCCTGATTGACACCAAATACAAAAGAGTAGAGAGCTTACCGGAAATTTTATTATGAGGTTCTGCAACGCTCTCATTGAATAATTTAAAGGCCGGCTTTATCAGAAGCCACCTGGTGCACATTGGCTTTGATTTTGACGATGGATTGCACCGGTTCAGTATTGGCAAACACGGTTACACTTTTGGTTTGATTCCCTTGTTGTGTTCCAGGACTGTAGGTTACTTCAATCTCTCCTGTTCCCCCGGGTGCAATTGGCTCTTTTGGCCATTTTGGAACAGTGCAGCCACAGGAACCAGAAGCGGTACTGATAATCATAGGATGGTCACCCACATTTTTAAAATGAAATATGTGATGATTTTCACTGTTCTGATTTATATCTCCGAAATCAAAGACCTCTTCAGTAAATTTGATTTTTGTTTTTGGTCCTTTGGGTTGTAAAGCATTCTCAGTAGGGTCAGAGAACGTTTTTTTCAAAGAGAAAGGATTATTGTTAGTCGGTTGAGGAAGAGATGCCTGTTTATTTGCAACTTTATCGCTATCTGTATGCTGTGGATTGTTGATAAATGTATTAAAGATCAATGTCAAAGCGATGATTCCCAGCAGTGCAATACGAACGATATCGAAATCCCATTTAAGAACTCCGGACCGGCTTTCTGCATCATCTTCTTTATATTGGTCTGATTCTGTTTCAGTTTGTATTGTTTGAGACTGGGCCTCAAGTTTTTTGTCATAATCACTGTGCCTGTTTTTCTTTCTGGTCATAGTAAAATAGATTGAATCCCAAAATTAGAAATTTTCAGCAAGATGCAATTTTTCAAATGTATCATCATGCATCGAAGTGATAGCCTGTTGAAAATCAGCATCAATTTTATTCATAATCTCATAATATGCACTTGTAGTCCACAGGTCTCTTGCAAGTAATGCCTTCAATCTTGTTTCCATATGGTACCAGGAAGCTTGCATATCTGCATCGCTCGGTTCAAGTTTTTTCTTCTTACATAACCCGAGGAATTCCGATTTGATATTGTCATCAATATTGAAATTATTAATAAATGATTGCAGGTCGGGATATGAGTCCTTAATTTCTTCCCTGTGTCTGTCAAGCCAGGTAAGTGTAAATTCATTAAAAATACCTTTCCTGATTACATCCCGATAAAATTCGGAATTCATTGATGTATCCATGGGAACGAATATATCCGGCATGATACCACCCCCACCATAAACAATGCGTTTGTTGTGTTCGGTTTGGTACTTCAGAGAATCAGGAAACTTGATGCTGTCAGCGCTGAAAAATTCATTGATATTAAATTGCTTGTATTTTTCATATGGTTTCTGGATACATCTTCCACTTGGGGTATAATATCGCTGTATGGTGATTCTGACCATCGAGCCATCAGGTAAATTGAATGGTTTTTGCACCAGGCCTTTTCCGAAGGAACGCCTGCCAATAATCAATCCCCTGTCGTGATCTTGTATGGCACCGGTTACAATCTCACTTGCTGATGCCGATCCGCCATCTATAAGAACGATCAGTTTGCCGGATTCAAACTCTCCTCTTGAGGTGGCGAAGCGTTCATTTTTTGGATAGGAACGACCTTTGGTGTAAACGATGAGATTGCGGGAAGAAAGAAATTCGTCAGCTATGTTAATGGCTGTTCTCAGGTAACCACCGCCATTTCCTCTCAGATCAAGGATCAGGGATTTCATTCCTGTCATCTCAAGCGTGTCAACAGCTTTTCGGAATTCATTTAAAGTAGTACTTGCAAAACGATTGAGTTTAACGTAACCAATATCAGGGGTGACCATATAACTTGCATCTACGCTGAAGATGGGTATTTTATCCCGGGTAATTTCAAATTCTATCAACTTTCTTATACCTCTTCTCTTAATGGAGACATTGACCACTGTCCCTTTATCACCGCGGAGTCTGTCTATCACTCCCTGGTTTGTTATTCCTGTGCCGGCTACCACCTCATCTTCTACTTTGACGATCTTGTCACCGGCCATGATGCCCAAACGTTCTGAAGGCCCGCCACTGATAGCTGAGACAACCGTGATCGTATCATGCAGTATATTGAATTGTATGCCGATACCTTCAAAATTTCCTTTCAGCGGCTCATTCATTGCATCAACCTCTGACTTTGGGATATAAATAGAGTGGGGGTCCAGTTTTTTTAACATGGCTCTGATAGCGCTTTCAACAAGTTTCTCGTCATTCACAGAATCTACATAAGTCCTGTCTATGATGGTGAGCAGATGTTCAAACTTATCGGCAGGCCCCAAACCGGCAGGATACTGGGCGTTTGAGATGATGCATAAAAATAATAACGAAATCAAAATCCCAATACGGTTAACTCTTTTGCACATATCTTTTGATTTTTTCCGGATTAAATTGAGTTTTCTATTAGTTAATGAGAAAATAATAACGAAATTCCATAATTATTGTTATGAACAACAAAGAAAAATTTTAGGATAAAACAATTTTTTTTCATCCAAAGATATTAATTCAATCCATATTTATCCACCAGGTACATCAAAGCTGCTATTGAAGCGGCACCCAGCTCCAGTTCCCTTTTATTTATTGCTTCCATAACATTGGATGCGGCATGGTGATAATCAAAATATGCCTGGGAATTGACCAATAATCCTGCCATAACAGCGGTGCTGTCCACTTTGGATATGGGACCAATATCCGATCCCCCATGTCCTTTTTCCAGCACATACAATCCATAAGGTTTGAGCAGCTTGCTCCATGCTTTAATCTTTTTTAATTGTTGTTCATTTGCAGTGAAGGTAAATCCCAGGGGCAGGAATGCTCCCCTGTCGCTTTCTATCGCCATGAGGTGCTTTTCTTTGCTTTTTTTCAAGCTGTCTGCATATGCAAAACCACCGTTCAGCCCGAATTCTTCATTCATAAAAAACACGCAACGCAGGGTGTTGTTTGGGGTATATCCAAGTGTTTTTAACAACCTCAGCGCTTCCAGCGACTGGACACAACCACTGCCGTCATCATGTGCTCCTGAACCCAGGTCCCATGCGTCCAGGTGTCCGCCACTCAGGATCACCTGACCGGGATTTTTACTCCCCTGCATGTCACAGATCACATTATGAGACAATACATCCGGCAGATAGTGGCACCCCATATTAATAAATGCTTTCACCTTGGTCTTTTTCATTATCTCACTCAGTAAGTCTGCATCAACAGTGCTGATGGCTGCTTCCGGTATCTGTTTTACACCATCCTTATATCTCATGGCACCGGTGTGTGGAAAAGTGTCTGTTGCCAGTGTCATTGAGCGGATGATAACACCGATAGCGCCAAGAGGGGCAGCCTTTGCAGCTCCTTGAGTTCTTTGGTTTACAGCTCCTCCATAAGCCCTGAAAGTCTGAATAAACCTGGGGTCCATAGGTCTGCTGAAATAAACGATCTTTCCTGCCACTTTGCCCTTCCCCAGAGCTTTCAACTCCTCAAAGTTCTTAACTTCAACCACCTCTCCGCTGATGCCTTCGGGAGGTGTTCCTGCACTGCCTCCAAGTGCACATGCATGCATTTTTATGGTTTTTTCCGTTCCCCCGATCATATAAGATACGGAAACCTCCTCTTTTGGCCCTCGAACCCAGTGAGGCACTTTTGCAACTTGCAGGCGAACGGCATTGAAGCCAAGTTCGCTCATCTTGCTTTGACTCCATTTAACGGCACCTTCCGCACCCGGTGATCCGCAAAGTCGGGAGGGGTATTTATTGCAAAGCTGTTGCAGCATTTCGTAACTCTGTCCGTTAGACAAAGCCTCATTAAATATCTTACGGATAAAAAGGGAGTCTTCATTCTGACTGTAAACGACAGAAAGGGGCAGGAATAAAAAGAGCAGTATTTTCTTCATGATATCAGCATTGGAAAAGAGGCAAAACTAAAAATATAATAGATGGCAGCGCTTATATTGTGGAAATATAACAACGACTTCATCTTTGATTTGTCTTCTGTGGTAAAACAGACCAGCGTCTGAATTCTGCAGAATCATGGAAAGACAAAAACAGCGGTTCTTTGACCTGGAGGGCCGCTGTTTCTTTTG
>CAZUDW010000099.1:0-10694 GCA_964619305.1 uncultured Flavobacteriales bacterium | reverse complement strand
CAAATTATTTTGGCTCACATGAGCATAAATAGCAGTAGTATTCAGGCTTTTATGCTCCAATAATTTTTGAATGTATCACGTATCAGTATCGTTTTCCATTAAATGTGTGGCAAAGCTATGGTGTAAGGTGTGCATACTCACACTTTTTTCTATCCCGGCTTTTTTACAGGCATCTTTTAGTACCTACAGAACACTTCTTGTAGAATATTTTCCGCCATTCACCCCCACAAACAGATATTCTTTTGGTTTCTACTCCTGTAAAAAATGCTGAATTTGTACAATGTATTATCTTAGAAACGATGATACATGCTTTCCTCAAGGTAAGGATGATTTTTAGGGATTAAAGGTGCTTTGTAAAGCGACCTTGCAACGATAAAAGCAAACAAACCGGTAAATCCTAAAAATGCACCTATCTCTATAACGCCAATGTGAAACTCACCTACAGAACCGGGTGCGATTTGCAAATAAAGATCAACCCATTGTCCAATTATTAGGATAAGACAAATGATGATGAGAACAGGTTTATTTCTGTCTGCTTGGTTAAATATTAAAACCAGGAATGGAATAAAGAAATTCAGGATTATGTTTGCAAAAAACAGAGGTTTCCACTCGTTGCTCAAACGAGTGGTGAAATAGGTAGTTTCTTCGGGCAAATTGGCAAACCAAATCAGAAGAAACTGGGAAAACCAGAAATATGCCCAAATAATTCCCAACATAAACATATAACGAGCAAAATCGTGCAGGTGGTATTTATTGAGCAACTTGAAGTAACCTTTGCCATTAAGCAGCAACAGGATCAGAAGAATTACCGCACAAGCATGGTAAAAAGCAGATACCAGATTTTTAAGTGCAAAAATTGTACTGAACCAGTACGCATCAATGGACATGATCCAATCAAAAGTACCCAGTGAAAAGGTGATGGCAAGAATAAAGATAAAAACCTTGGAATAGAATTCGCTTTTATTAAAATGGTCAAGACCGCCATTGATATCTTCTCTAAGCGATTCTCTCCTGAGTAAGCGTACCATAATAATCCAGGCAGCAAAGAAGAGTACAATTCTGATGGTGAAAAATGGGATATTCAAATAGGGTGATTTGTGCTCAAGCAACTCATCGCCTGTTACCGATTCCATATATGACCATTGATACAAATAATGGGAGCCCAATAATAACACAAGCATCAGGATGCCTGCAATAGGTATATAACTACCTATTGCTTCGGGTATTCTCTTAAACATTGACGACCATCCGGATTGAGTGATATGCTGAATTGTCATAAAAAACGTGGCTCCAATCGCGAGCGAAAGGAAGTAATAATTATTTAATAGAAAGTTTGCCCAGGCTCGCCCGGGATTGACAGCAAAACCAATGGACATTGCAATGATGCCAATAGCTATTAACACAAAAGCTGTGTATTTTAATATTGCCGAAATTTTAAAATTAGCATCCATTTGAAGTATATTTATCTGCCATCAATTACTGAATCATTATTATTTTGTTGAAGTTCTTTTGCCAATCTCTCTTTTTCTTTATTCTGTAATACGTTTTTGATATATAATACAATTTTCCACCTGTCCTCTCTTCTGATTTGTGATGCATGTGAATCCATAATCACTGATCCCATTGTGATTACATGAAATATCTCTCCTTCCGGTTTTTCCCACATGTCTTCGGAAACCAGTGAAGCCGGTTCAGAGGGATACTTTCCGCTCTTGTACAATATGCCTTCTCCTCTACCATCGGTTCCATGGCATATCCCACAATAAATATCATATTCCTTCTTTCCTCTGGCTATAGTTTCCTTATTTACTTCATAAGGATTTTTTAATTCCAACCCTGCTTGTATTATTCCTTCATCGGTTTTAGGATAACTATAAGGTTGCATTTCCCGGGAAATTGTTCCTTCAACGGAGGACTGTGTAGTTTTTCCATCAGGAAAATTAGGATTTGAATCGTAGGTTTCATAAGGCACACTTTGTCCCATGTCAGGAAAATATTGATAGCCGCGTTTATTGTGGTCTCTTTCACAACCGGAAAACAAAAAGCCAATAGCGATAATCATCATGACAGTTTGAAAAAGGATTCGGTTATGTATTATAAAATTCTTCATCTTATTTTAATGTTTCTCATTCATGCTGTTTTTTCCTTTATTTCCACTGCTCCATTATCTTTTAATAGCTCGTTTACAGCATCAGCCATACCCTCCGGGATGCCTGATGTTTTGTCAATGGCAATTACGAATCTATCGTCAGTTACGCGTTCATCAATTATTTTCGCTGTTTTTCCCGGAAACATCTTGTTCCTGATAAAAAATACAAATACACTGAGGCATGAAGCTATATTAATGGTTAGTACGAATCCGATGACCATCCACGATGGGATGGAAACAATCGGTTTCCCTCCATATTCCAACGGATAACTTATGGCAGCACTCCAGTAGAGAAAAGCTAATGTTAAGGTTAGCCCCATAACACCAAATACCAAAGCAGCGCCAGGCATTCGGGATTTTTTAATTCCTGCAGCTTTGTCCACTCCATGTACTGGATAAGGTAGAAAAACATCAGCAATTTCCACTCCCTTTTCCCGGATTTTCGCCAAAGCGGAGAGCAACATATCTTCTTCTTCAAAGATGCCCAATATGTAGGTGTATTTATTCATGATCTCCTCCTTCCTTTGCCCAGTCTGGTTTTTTCCCGGGCTTTAAAACCCCTTTGATTTCACTGATGGCAATAACAGGTAAATAGCGCATGAACATACACAACCCGAAAACAAAGAATCCCAATGTTCCGATAAACACCCCTACTTCAACCGAAGAAGGATAATATTCAGCCCAGTTGGCAGGTAGGAAATCCTTAGTGAGGGAAGTGACGACAATCACAAAACGCTCGAACCACATTCCCAGGTTAATAATCAATGAAATGATGAACACCATGGTCAGATTCTTCCTGATTTTTTTGAACCAGAACAACTGGGGGATAATGGCGTTGCAGCAAACCATCATCCAATAGGATAAAGTATATTCACCTGACACCTTGTTCCTGAAAAAGGTGAATATCTCATATTCATTGCCTGAATACCAAGAGATAAATAATTCAGTGGCATAACCGGTTCCCATAATCAAACTTATGAATATCAGCACCTTTGCAATTGCATTTATATGCGAGTCGGTGATATAATCTTTCAAGTGATATGCCTTACGCATAATAATAATGAGAGTAAGTACCATCGCAAAGCCGGAGAAAATAGCGCCAACCACAAAATAGGGAGGGAAAATAGTTGTATGCCAACCAGGTACTACTGCTGTAGCAAAGTCCATTGATACGATGGAGTGTACGGAAACAACCAGGGCGGCAGTAAGTCCTGCAAGTATATAGCTAAGAGCTTCAAACCGCTGCCAGACGCGTGCTGACCCGTTCCAGCCGAAACTCAGGAAATTGTACATAAACTTTCTCAATTTGGTTTTTGATCTGTCCCGTATCGTAGCAAAATCGGGCAACATGCCTATGTACCAAAACGTAGCTGATGCCAAAATATAAGTGCCGATAGCGCACACATCCCAAAATAATGGTGAGTTGTAATTTACCCATAATGGCCCGCGCATGTTAGGGTAAGGAAATATGTAGAAACATAGCCAGATGCGCCCCATGTGTGCAGCAGGGTAAAGAGCAGCACAAAGGATTGCAAAAACAGTCATGGCTTCAGCAGAGCGATTTATAGATGTACGCCACTTTTGCCGTAATACTAACAGGAATATGGAAAAAGCTGTACCGGCATGACCAATACCTATCCACCACACAAAATTGATAATACCCCATCCCCAGCATACTGTATTATTAAGACCCCATGAGCCTATTCCCACAAAGAATGTTTGGTACAGTGCCCAACCGCCAATTGCCATTGCTATGAAGCTCAGGTAGAGCGATATGTACCAACCTCTTGAATGTTTGTGCTCTAAGTGCGCACAAAGTTCATTAGATACCTTGTGGTAATCCTTTTTTCCCAGTACCAACGGGTCTCTTATGGAGGCTTCGTACATTTATTTAAGATTTATTATTTACGTTTTTATTTCTTACTTTGGTTAAATAACCTATCGAAGGCAATGTATGCACTTCTTCAATCAAATGATAGTTCCTTTCGCTTTCAAACAATTGTGATATTTTACTTTCCTTATCATTTAAATCACCAAAAACAATTGCTTTTGCAGGGCATGATTGTGCACAAGCAGTTTGAATTTCTCCATCTACAAGTTGGCGGTTTTCCAATTTTGCTTTTAGTTTATTCTCCTGTATTCGCTGAACGCAGAAAGAGCATTTCTCAACTACACCCCTGGATCTGACCACCACATCAGGATTGAGTACCATTTTGCCCAAATCGTCATTCATATTGAAATCAAACTGTTCATTGTTTGCAAACTCAAACCAGTTGAATCTCCTCACCCTGTAAGGGCAGTTGTTCATACAATATCTTGTACCTATGCACCGGTTATAAGCCATTTGATTTAGTCCTTCATTGCTATGCATTGTAGCAGAAACCGGGCATACATTTTCACAAGGAGCATTGTCACAGTGCTGACACATCACGGGCTGATGCAACACCTGGGGGCTTTCAGCATCATCGGAATAATACCTGTCCACTCTCATCCAATGCATGATACGCCTGCGTTGCACTTGCTCCTTCCCTACCACTGCTATATTATTCTCTGCCTGGCAGGCAATAATGCAATTACCGCAACCGGTACATGCATTCATATCTATTGCCATTGCCCAGTGGTGAGCGGGGAATTGCTGATCAGGATAAATTCTTACTTCTTCCTCCTCTAACTTTTTATGTTTCTCATTGCCTGAAGCAGGATTCTTTAGGTATTCTGCAAGTGATGTTTCTCTTATTATATCCCTTCCTTCCATTGAATGATGCGTTTGGGTGAGGGCTAGCTTATAAGAAGTATTTTCAGTAACTGAGATCTTTACACCGTTGATATTGTAACAAGAAATACCATTTTTTAAATCAACCAATGGAAAAACGTTTACGCCAACCTTGTTTGCTACTTTTCCTGCTTTTGTTCTTCCATATCCGAGTGCAACAGAAATAGTGCCTTCTGCTTGTCCCGGTTGAATTAATACAGGTATTTCAAAATCATCATTAATTTGAATTTTATAACCATTTTGCAAATTGTTCTCTGATGCATAGCTTGGGGGAATGGCTGCATAATTATCCCAGCATACTTTAGAAATAGGATCAGGCAACTCCTGTAGCCAGGGATTGTTGGCTTGATTTCCATTTCCTATACCTATACTTTGATATAGTAGTAGTTCAAAACCTTCCCCCGGCACTTTTCCGGAAGTTAAATCCGAAACTGCTGACTTAATCGTTTCCTGATTGAATTCCGGCTGTGCTGTTTGTTCAGTGACCAATTCAAAAATACCATTTTGTAAACTCTTATTCCAAAACTCTTTGAAGTTTGCACTTTCGCTTTGAAGAGGAAAAATGTATTTTTCCCAGTAGGTCTTTAGGAAATCATAGCATTTTACATCTATTCCTGCCCATTTCAACAGGCACTCTTGTAGTGAATAAGTATTGAAAAGTTTAGGGATAGTGGGCTGTGCCAAACTGAAATATCCTTTTTTGGGTTCAGCATCATTCCAGCATTCTAAATAGTGGCTCTCAGGACACACATATTCTGTACAGGAAGAAGTTTCATCTAAACGGTCAGAAAAGGAGATGGACAGTTCCACATTTTTCAGTCCGCTGATGAACTTGTCGGCTTCCCTGTACTCATATGCGGGGTTAACATTATGCAGGATAAGCCCTTTCACTTTTCCTTTATTCATTTCTTCCACAAGAGTAGCCATACCGTCATCCAGCCCTTGCTTGAGGTACATAGGTGTGTTTAGATCAAGTGTATTCCCGTAATTATCAAGCAGCGCATTGATGGCGTTAACAACGATTTGAATTGCAACATCATTGGTTCCTGAAACTACCAGCGATTGGCCTTTGTTTGCCAATAATTCACCTGCCAAAGGAGTGATATCCACAGGTGGTTCCGGAACTGAATAGGTTAAAGCGCCTACTGATTCAGCAATTTTGTTGTATAAATTAACAAGAATGGCACCTTCCTGTGATGGTTTGATAGGAATGCGTTGATCGGCATTGCTTCCGGTAAGAGACATCCCTGATTCCAATTGAATATGGCGGGACATTGTTTTTTTGTCCTTGCCCACTTTTCTGTTTTCAGCATACTGATTAGTAAATTCAATAGGTGAAAGCCAGGTACCCAGAAAGTCAGCTCCGAAACTCACAATGATGTTTGCTTTATTAAAATTGTATGAAGGGATAATTTGCTGATTAAAGCAGTTTTGGTTTGCGATGAGCATTGCTGAGTAAGAAATAGAATCGTAATACACTACTTCTGTGGTGGGGTATTTTTCCACGAATGCATTGATGGCATGTCTCGTGGTTGGACTGATTACGGTGGAGGTGAGCAACACTATTTTACCTTCCTTTGAGGCAATGGCTTGAAGATTGGCAGTTATTTCACTGTTCACCTCTTTCCAGGTAGCTTTTTGCTTGTGGCTTAAAGGGCCTTCTAACCGTTCAGAATCGTATAAACTCAAAATCGAAGCCTGGACTCTTGCACTTGTACCTCCTTTGGAAATGCCTGAAAGTTCATTGCCTTCTATTTTAATGGGCCTTCCATCGCGGGTTTTAACCAGGACGCTGCAATAATCATTTCCGTCAAAAAAGGTTGATGCATAATGATTGGCTACACCCGGAGTTACATCTTCAGGTTTGATGATGAAGGGAATGGCTTTTTTTATAGGTGCTTCACAACTCGCTGCCAATGTTGCTGCAGTAACGCTGAACCCACACATTTTCAGAAAATCCCTGCGCGAAGAAGATGCTTTGATCATTTCATCACTGAACATCTC
Source organism: uncultured Flavobacteriales bacterium (assembly GCA_964619305.1). GTDB lineage: Bacteria > Bacteroidota > Bacteroidia > Flavobacteriales_H > CAZUDW01 > CAZUDW01. Next base: position 3,768 of record CAZUDW010000099.1, on the reverse strand, counting down.
TTCGGCAGGATTCAGCTTTGAATGTTTAGCATGTTCGCTACTTTCTGTGCTGTCTCCATGTAACTCTTCTATGCTTTTCCAGTATTTAGTCATTGGTTTCTTCATTGAGCCATTAATAATGACATTTCTGGCAGTCGTTGCCGCCAATGTCATCAACGGTTACTGCTTTTATTTTCCCTGATTTTATATCCTCGTGCAGTTGCACGTAATGTTTATAATAATCGTTATCCATAAACTGCACTTCCTGTTTCCTGTGGCAATCAATGCACCACTGCATGGAGAGGGGAGAAACCTGGCGCACCCTGTTCATTTTCTCCACTTCACCGTGGCAGGTTTTACATTCTAATTTGCCTGCACCTACATGTTGTGCGTGACTGTAAAATACATGGTCGGGCAGGTTGTGAATTTTCACCCATTGAATAGGTTTATTATTTTTTATTGAAGCATAGATTTTGTTGATTTCAAAAGTGCCTGAATGAGATCCGCTCTTTATTTTGTTATGACAGTTGATGCAGATATCGTCATAAGGGATACCCGAAATTTTGTTGTATTCAGCCGTGCTGTGGCAGTACAGGCAGGCAATGTGGTTTTCACCGGCATGTATTTTATGTGAGAATTTAATGGGTTGATCTGGTTCATAGTTTTGGGATAAACCGAGTTTCTGTGTTTCTGTTGAAAGGGTCTTAGTTACCATCACACCGCCTATTAATATCATCATGACAGGAATGATTTTCAGCTTGATTAATTTGGTAACTGTCAAATCAATTAATGCGATTAAAATCAGCAAGGCAAAAAAGATGAACAAATATAAGTGCATATGCTTTTTTTTAGGAGGTGTAAGTCCCGTTTCTTCAATGGTTTGCAGATAGCACTTAATCGTATAAATCTCTCTTTCTGTTAATGTGTGGTCTTCTAATATCTCTTTCATTTTTCGGGATGCTGGAGCAGCCAGCACCTTCTCAATGTCCTCGTTGTTTTTTTTAGAGTAGCGTTTAGCAATATCCAATGCAGATGGATTCCAATTCCAGTCATCAATCACTTTTGTATTATGGCAGGATACACAAGCAGGGGCACCATTCTTAAAAGGGATTCTACCACTGAACAGATACATCCCTTTTTTAATGTCTTCTGCCGAAACCTCGTTAGAAGCGGTTCTTCGATGATATTTTAAGAGAAGATTGATTTTTTCTTCTAATTCAGCAATCTTGTCATTCCCGCCTGTAGAGGAAACCGATGGGGTTTGAGAATCATCAACAATTGCTTCCTCTTCAGTTTTTTCGTCTCCATCTTTATTTTCCTCTTTCGATTCTTCTACTTTGGTTGTCTCCGCTGGTTGTTCACTTTTGCTGAAACTTGCGATGTATTTAAGGATTGCATTGATCTCATCTACAGAAGCGTGAGTATCAGGCATTTTTTTCTTCTTGAATTTTTCGAAGATGGCTACTGCTTTCGCATCACCTGCTTCAATCATTGTTTTAGAAGACGAGATAAATTTCATGAGCCATTCCTGGGAATAACGTTTTTCTACCCCCAGCAGATCAGGGCCACGATACACCCCATCTCCAATGGAGTGACAGTCGGCACACAGATCATCGAATAATGCTGCACCATCCGGCTGGGCAACAGAAACTAATGGATTGACAAGTGATAATGCAAACAGTAAAAAGCAATAGATAGAGAATCGAACACTACTTTTTCTTTCCCAAAATGTTTCAATCTCAGTTAACATCTACTTATCTTTTGCATCAACACATTATTTGTAGATAAAGCAAACGGATTATTCTCCTTCTTCTTTGGCAAAGGTTTTGATGTATAGAATCACCTTCCAGATTTCCTCTGCTTCCAACTCATCCTTATAGGATTCCATATCGTTTCTTCCGGTAGTGATTTTCCAGTAAATAGCGCCATCTGTTTGCCCGGTAAAAGCAGGTTTTGTAAAGTCTGAAGGAGGCACTTTACAATCCTCGGCTCCCACGCCTTGTCCGTCACCGTATTTACCATGGCAGGAACGACAGCGTTTTTTATATAAAAGCATCCCCTCGTCAATGTTTTCCTGAGTAGCTTCAATTGGGCATTTTATTTCGTTTGCTGCAGCATCGGCTACCCATTTTGTTGTATCATCAAGCAATTCCGGTGCCGGCAGTGTTTCTGATAAGGCAGGTAATGCCGCCTTTTCAGTTGCAGGAGCTACTACTGTAGCTTTATCCCCATTCGTGTTCTTGTGTGAAGAGTTTTTTAATGCAGAACATGCAATTATTATCACTGCAAGGAATATGATTTTTTCCATATGTTTCATTATTTGTTCCTCCTAATTTTATGGTTTATAATAACTTTAACTTTCCTTTTTATTTAATAAAATTTAGAATCTCCATTTTCGTGAGATATTAAATCCCAGCATCATTTCTCCCTGGGTAAAATCATTGGTGTTATATACTGTATTTGTTGAATTGTTTATTCCACTTGCTGTAGTCAGGAATAACTGGAAGGCATGACCGCCAGTGGATATTTCTACACCAATTCCCAAATCGGGTTTTGTTCCCAGGTCTTCCGATGCAGTTAAAGGAAGATTGTACTCAAAAATCAATGAAGACTGTGGGCTGAAATTGAATCTGCCTGAAAGATTGATGTTGATATTATCATGTTGGATATCACCGTAACTTATCGTATCAATAAGGTTGTAGTGTGTAATTGATGGGGCAAGCTGCAATGCCAGCTTTTTGCCGAATTTTCTTCCGATCAGGAGTTGATGGAAATATGCTATTCTGTTGCTAAATGTTTTGCTTGTGTCTTCTGATGTATTGATCTCCGCATCACCATAATATGTTAATGTTAGAGGCATACTCCCCGATTTGGTTTGCCTGAGCAACTTGTATTTCCATTGCAGGTTATACATGTGGTTGCTTTTAGTGCCTCCTATGCCGACCATCAGCCGCTGGGTAATCCCGTAATTCAATCCAATGCGAATGTTGGCGGGACCAAAAATCCCGAACAAATCACTTATCCCCTCGTCCATGTTGCCGAAACGGTGCTGAATAACAAGTTGCAAGGTCTTTTTCTTCAGTACTTCAATTGTCTGGTTATTGATGAGAGTTGTTGCTTCAAAAGTGTTTTTTACAGGTTTGGTTTCCTTTTTTGGCTTTTCGGTTTGCTTATCCTGTGCATAAGTAGCACTTGCAGTGATTACCAATGCGAGAACTAATGAGCTTATGATTCTTCGGTTCATCATCGTCTTTTCTTTGTTAATTGTTCTTTGCTCCTTCTCTGATCCATTGCAGCACAAGATCTGTTTTTGACGCAGCCAGAATTCCTGATGGAGGCATTGGCCCCGAACTGGTTCCTGTATTGGTTATTCGCATATAAAGCACGCTGTTTGCTGCATTGGCTGTGTCGGTCTCTATCAGGTTTTTAGACATCAATTCATCATAAGAGGAGCCGGCACTTAAATCCAATGACCCGGTTGGTGTAGGTCCGGAATGACAGCCTATACAATTAGCATTGAAAATAGGCTGGATATCAAGGGAGAAACTCACAGAATCCTGTGGCTGGGTATTCATAGGTTCTACGTATTTATACTCGCAGGATGTCAATGCAGCTATTACAAAAGCCAACACAAATATCTGTTTTATCCCTGTGTTCATTTTTCTTGACATAAAGAATAATTTACAAGGCAAATTTGAAAGGTTAAAAGATGAACTGCAATCGCATAAAACACGTATTTAGCAGATACCTTGTACTACTTAATATATACAATCTGATACGTTTCAAGTT
>CAZUDW010000098.1:5000-10700 GCA_964619305.1 uncultured Flavobacteriales bacterium | reverse complement strand
AGCTGTTTAATTAAAAAAAGGTATAATATTGGCAATGCAATTGATTTATATTATAAATTTGTAAAAAACCATTTATTATGAGGAATTCCGTTATTTTAATTTCAGTAATTCTGGGTTTAACATTCACAGCATGTCAGCCATGTAAGGATTGTAAAGTGGTAACCTATGTCAATGGTCAGTATGATCACGAAGGAAGCCCTGAAGAATATTGCGGCTCTGATCTGACCGATATCGAAGGGAATTCAGATACTGTTGGAACAACTGTTTCTACTTATGAATGCCAATGATCCTTTGGATTAAACCCGAATTCCAATTACAAGTATATCATCTATCTGTGGCAGCGGTCCCTGCCAATTGATGATTGTTTTATCTAGATGCGCCATTTGATCAGTCATAGTTTGTGACTGTATTTCTTGCAGTAATTCTTTCAGCTTTTTATACTTGAATTTTTTCCCTCCGTTTGCCAGGGTTGCTTCATCATCCCCTCCAAATTGGTCGGCATATCCATCAGAAAATAAATAAAAAGTGTCGCCTTTTTGAAGCTTGACTAAATTGCTGTTAAAAGGATGATGGCGATCGTGAATCCCGATAGGCATTTTGTCTCCTTTTATTTCTATGAGTTCAGGTAGTTCTCCATTACTGTGTAGATTTCCGGATTTGATGATATAAAGCGGGTTGTTTGCCCCTGCAAATTGCAATTCCAATGTGGCAGTATCAAGAACAACCAGTGCCATATCCATCCCGTCTTTAGATTCTGCGTTCTCGTCTGATTGATGCAATGCATTAATCACATTGTCCCTGAGCTGGTTTAAGATTTCTCCGGCAATCAGCACTTTATTCTTATTGATAATCTCATTCATGTATGCCATTCCGAGCATGCTCATAAATGCACCCGGAACACCGTGTCCGGTACAGTCTGCCGCAGCAATGATCATTTTTTTGCCATGGCTGGACATCCAGTAATAATCACCACTCACAATATCCCGCGGTTTGTTGAGGATGAAAAAATTGCCGGGCATTAGATTTTCTATCATTTCGGGTGGAGGCAATATGGCATTTTGTATTCTGCGTGCATATTGGATGCTGTCTGTTATCTCCTCTTTTTGTTCAAGTATCTCAGCGTTTTGTCTGCTGATGGCTTCATTCTTTTCTGCAAGCAGAGCATTCGCATGTTTTTTGGTTTTATAACTTCGGTAGATGAAAAATATCATAGCAACGATGATAAGTATAATCGCTATGAAGAGATATAGAATCAGTTTCTGCATCTTGATTTGTGCCAGTTGCTTATTTAACACAGTTTTTTGTTCATCAATCTTATTTTCCTGTGTTTCAATAGCTGCTTTCTGCTTATGCAAAATAGCTTCCTGCTGAATCATTTCCTGCCTTTGCTCACTGAGTTCGGCTTCCCTGTTTTGAAGAAAAATGGTATTTTGTTTTAAAAGGGTTTCCTGTGCTTTGGTGTTTCGCATCAGGGAGTCTAAACGGCTCTTTTGCTGCTTCAATTCTTTTCTGCCCGATATGATTTCCGAATGCTGACTATTGATCAGTTCCCTTTGTTTTTCAATCTCCTGCTTTTGTTTTTTAATATCCTCATTCTGGTTTTTTACTAACAGTTTTTCCACCTGTAATTCTTCCTGTGTTTTCTGAAATATTAACTTCCAGTCTGCTTCTGTTTTAACTGCAAGACCGAGAAAAAGAGGTGTAACACTGAGGCGTTCCCTGTTCAGCAACATTTCATTCACTTCAAAACGGGGATTATTATTGGCAATTACAAAATTGATCATCGTTTTATGAAATTCGTAATGCTCACCGATCAACAATATATTTTTATTATGTATAATCTGCAGGATTTCATCCACATCAAATGCTTTGTTGTTTTTAACAAAAAGAACCTGGGTGTGTGTGATGTCTTCCGTTCTGCTGAAACGCAATACTTTTAGTGGTTTCTTATGCACTTTGGATTTGGTATGTGGGTTTTTAAACTCCCTGAACAATGCAGAATCTTTTGACAGGATACCAATTTTAAAAGTGTTGATAGTGTCTTCACTTTGCCAATGAACATACTTTGCAATGTCAAGAATGAAATGCACTCTGAGGGAATCATTAAATACATTCAATTGGGCACCAACCTGGAAGTAAAGCATGAAACAAATAAAAAATCCTAAAAAAGATTTTACTTTCACTGCTCCTTTTTGATGAAATGATTTTACAAGTCTTTTCAGTTTGTAGTACATTTTAGCAAAGTTAAAATTAAAGAGCTTAACAATATGTGGAAATATTCATGTTGAGTAATACTGCTTCTGTATTACTTTTTTCTGCTAGCGGTTTTTTTCTTCCTTTTGCTATATCTGTTATATGTGAAATCATACTCATCAAGCAATTGATCATTGGAGTATAACAGAAGGCATTCAGGTAGACCGTTTTTATGATAAAAATACTCATATCGGGTGTGCCAACCGGCAATTTCATCCCTTACTTCATAAGCCGCCTCTCTGTTATTATTATCATAAAAGAACTCTTCCACTTGCTCATTTCCTATATGAGGATGCTCGGTTTTGAGTTTCAATCTCTTTTTTTCATCATATACAAATGTGCTGTATTCCCCTGTGTCTTGGTCAGGATAATAATGATAAACTTTTTCAAGCAGTGAATCATTATTATATTTATATTCAAACAATTGACCGGAAGGGTCAATAAGTGGATGCATTGCTTTATTATATACTATGAAAGAAGAATCTCGTAACATGAAATCGGTTGGATGTTGCCTTATAAGCAAAGTACAAAGTCCTACTTTATTGTATTCATATATGTAACAATTGCCCGGAAGTAAATTGGTCCCGTTGTATGTATCATAAGAGATTACATAGCTCTTTTCGCTATATCCATAATAATTAATATAAAGTGTGTCTCCATTAGGCGACAGATGCATCAGAGCCCATTCCCTGCCTAAGATGTCAAACAACATTACGTTTTTACCATTTTGTTTCATATCTACAGTAACTGATCCAATATGCTCATGTTTCAGGATTTTTTTGTATTTAATAAAATCTGGTTTAGCCACCACATCAGGTTGGGCGTGGAGCTGAAGCGAAAAATATATAAGCAGGAAATAAACCAATATCCTCATAAAGGCAAATTTAGTTATTCATTCTCATCACGTATGCCTGGTACAAATTAACGGACACCATCATCTGATCACTGTCAATATTCACAATCTAATCATCCGGTAAAACCATACTGTAATTTGGTTTATTTCATAATGGTCAAACCCGATTGTTCTTCTGACTATTTTAGGGAATATAGCAGAAGTATGTTTCTGGTAACAACTTATTCTTTTATTAATTTGAACAGATATTTGTTTTGCGGTGTACTGACTGTTGCGCAGTAAAATCCTATACTTAGCGGTGTAATGTATTTGTCGAGTTGAATACAACCTTTTCCTTTAAGTAAACTGCGTTTGATGGAAAAAAGTTGCTTACCTGTTATGTCAAAAAGTTCAATTTCAATTGGCATATCTGATGGCAGTTGTGTAGAAAAAGTCAGATGGTCATTAAAAGGAGTCGGATAGAAACTGATCGGTAGTTCAGAAGAAAAATAATTGCCGGAGGTAATAGTGGAAGCCGTCCAATGAAATTCCCAACCGGATGAAGTTGTGGCACAATCGGAACGAAATTCAATCAACATACTGCCTCCAATAGCTGTAATAGTAGAAGGTATGGAAGTCCCTGTGTAATAAGCAATGAGAGAGTCAAATTCAGTCGCTCCGTTATATACATAAAGATAATCCCAGTCTTGTTCAACAGAAAAACTGTCAATTTGCAATGTAATGGTATCGGCATTGGGCGGTTGAATGAGCCACAGCAGACGTTCATCATTACTGTAATCGCCATTTGGACCTCCACTATCATATAATTGTCCGGTATAAGTTGTAAGTGTTGTAATGCTTGGGTTTATGTTGATGAGCTTATAGTAATAATCCCAGTCCCAGTTTGGTCCGGGATCTGTATGCGTCTGGTTTGGATAATGTTGATGTCCCTTGATGCGGATACATGCACCAGGAATATTTGATTGATTATAATAGGTTGTGGAAGCCCATGGAAAATAAGCAGTTCTTAAAGGATTTATGCCATACCCACTATTACAAATATCCCTTGCCAGATCAGCTGAAGCAGCATACATAGCTGTGGTGTACCACCCCTGCTGGCTGGCATAACCTTCATGCTCAAAACCTATTGTATATGGATTTTCACTTCCTACATGCCATGCTTTATCAGCTTCACATACCATTTGCGTGATCTGTCCGTCAGATGATCTTAATACATAATGCGCAGATACATTAGCTGACGGATTCTGAAACCAGGCAATACAACCTGAATAAGTTCCTTCAACATCATGTATGGTTATTGCCGTAATCTGCGTACCATTTCTGGAAGAATAATTGGAAGCATCAGCCGGCACCCATAAACAATTTGTATAATCATTACAGGCTGAAGAAGATGCGAATTCAGTTCCATCATCAGAGCGAATTGATTGACCATTGATTATAACTTTTTTGGATGCAAGAACATGGTATTTTTTTGTGCCGAAAAACTTTTCAAAATCGATATTGTATTCTGGAAAACCGTATGCAGATTGAAAAGCCGGTGTGTTAAGAAAAGTAAGAATGGAAAACAGTTCTGAGCTACATGAAAATTCCAGGCCATTATTACCTCCCGGGATGTAACTTAGTTGCTTCAACAAGGGAATGATCCCTTCTATATTACGATTTGCATCATTCTCCAGGATTAGTTGATTTAGAGCTGTAGCATAAGCAAAGATGTTTATGGTGGGATCATTAATAATATCTTCAGCTTTATATCCAGAAAGCGATGCTATGAATTTTAAATTGTTTTTAAAAAATCCCTTCCCATCAAGCACAAGTCCCATCACCCCATATGTATAAGGTATTTCTAAGCAATTTTCTATATGTGAACTATGAACAATATGGTGAAAGCGGGTATTTGTATATGCAATTGCCTCGAGAATACCTTTTGGAATATCAGGAAAAATACTATAAACTTTTTCAAACGATTTTTGATACTTGTTTTTCACAATATCCTGAGCCGTTGTGTGTATAGCTATATTAAATAGAATTATCAGAGAGATGTTGCTTGACAAAATATTCAGTTGCATAACTTATAATTTAAATCCCAAATGTAAAACCACCCCTGAAAATTGGATTATAATATGGAGAATAATAACTGTCATTGAAATTCCACAGCACAACCAGGGTAAAATAAGAATTTGCTCCGATTCTTTGAGAGAAACCACCTCCACCAAAAACACTTTCTATATTGAACCTCTTACTGTCATATAGCCAATCTCCATTTAATACTTCATATTCTGCATGTAAAAAAATGTTCTTCACAATGTAATATCTGCCAAAAGCTCTTCCACCTAAAATAGTTGATTTCATCTGATAATATCGATCGTTGAAATACATATAGGAACCACCCACGCCAATTGTGATATGCTCAGTTAACCTGTACCCGATAAGTGGTGAAACATCAATCAAAGTAACTTGGCCAAATTGCAATCCAAAATTTCCACCTAGCTCTATCCGATGTTTTAAAGGAGTTTTATTATCCCTGTTAAGCGTATCTCTGCTGTCGGTTTGTCCAAACAGGATGGAGTGGTATAACCATAAAGATAATATCAATA
>CAZUDW010000097.1:0-10737 GCA_964619305.1 uncultured Flavobacteriales bacterium | reverse complement strand
CCATCCGGGCAGGAGTCTGTTTTTTTCAGGGGCATTCATCAACACCCAAATGCAAAATGCTGCTTAAAGTTGCGTAAGGTCAGTTAATCAGTTATCTCTCTTTTCAAAATCTTCTCTTTTCTTATCATCCAGCCTTTTGGCAATAAAATAAATGAGCAACACCAAAAGAGTTAAAACGATAATACCCTGGATAAAAAAGATAATCATTTTGTCATTTCAATTTAACAGCAGTCCCAAACGCGAGTATTTCTGCCATTCCCTGCATCACTGCTGATGTTGTAAAACGAATGTTGACAACTGCATCAGCCCCTAATCGCTCAGCATCCTGAACCATACGTTGTAAAGCCTGTTCCCGTGCTTCGGCCAGCAGGCGTGTATATTCGCTGATCTCTCCTCCAACAATGTTTTTAAGACCTGCAAATATGTCTCTGCCAATGTTGCGTGCACGTACGGTGCTTCCACGTACAATACCCAGCGTTTCGGCTATTTCTTTTCCATAAATTGTTTCGGTTGTTACTGTGATCATGTCGGTTTATTATTAAAATTGTGAATATTTAATCATTTTGTATTTACAAGGTTTTAAATTAAAATATGCTGAATTTAAATTCCTTGTATCTGAAATACCTAAAGAGAATTTCGGATGTAAAAAAATATATTGATTTCCTAAATCAGTATTTTGTAATTGAAAATCTCCTATGTCAATACAAGTTATTGCTTCTTCTGGATTCGAAAGTGAGCTTATTAATAGTGTTTCATATGGCATAGCCCAAGTTATGTGAATGTATTTTCTTGACTTTTCACTTGAATGGATGATAAGTTTTTGCGTGTTTAGTTGTTGTGATTTTTCGCAAAAACTCAATAATTCGTTACTTCTAAGTAGATGGGTTTTTGCGGTTTTTGAGATATCTCGAAATCTTAAAAGTAATATACATAATATGAATACAATAAGAAGATATTTATTGAGCTTAATTTTAAAAAACACATCGTGAATAAATGGCAAGGCTGCAAAAAAGCCAAATGGGATTAGGCTTTTTTCAAGTATAATCCCACTTTCTCCTTTTGCGTACACTGTTCCATTCACTAATAAAAAAACTAAAATAGACATCAATATCCACAATGACTTTAAATAGTTTTTTGTAATAAAATAATGCATTAATGATAATAAGATCATGATATCAGCAAGTAGATAGATGGTTGTATATTGCCAGGAGTGATTTATTAAAAACTTTATAGGGAATAGTTGAAAAAATAAAGGAATATTATGCATTAAATTCAAAAGCTGTTTATACTCTCGACCTCCTCCTGCGGTTTCAGATGTCAATAAAGCTTTTCCTACAAAAAGAACCAGGCTAAGTGCTATCAAAGATAAAGATAATTTTCTATCTTTTTGTTCAATAATTTTATATCCTAAAATAAACACTATTAAAAAAAAGCATACAGGGTGAGTGTAATAACAGAGCAAAATGATCAGAATAGTTATAATTATAGATAGATATTTTTGAGTTTGATATAGTTTATTGTAAAAGTCTGAGAATAACCAAGCATAAAACAATGCAGAGTAGATGACACCTTGAAAAATTTCTGTTACAGGGTAATAAAATGTATCTCTAACACATAGGCACAGAGAAAGTAAAATAATCAAACCAGCTGCTGTATTTTTTAAAATATATGTGCAAAGCAGGAAAACAGAATAAAAGAGCAAAGAAAAATTCAGAGAATAAGACAGAATAATAGCTTTGAGTGGAAACTCAAATTTTAGTAGTATGAGTGGCAGTATCTGAGTCAATAAAGCAACAGGTCGCCCACTTATATTTGGTAATCCAGATTGAATAATATTAAACAGATAATTAGCTGTGTCCAAATAGATCACCCTCTCTTTGCAATAAACAATTGAAAGAATAATATAATAGACAAAAAAAACATGACAAATAATACGGATAAATTTTTCAAGTCTAAAAGATGATAAAGGGGGCATTAAACTAATTTCGGATAATAATTTTTGTTCGGTGTTGTGAATCTATCATTTGTAATGAATCAACTGATAAGATATACACTCCTGATGCAAAACCTGATATATCTATCATAAGGTGATTGGTATTGTAATATTGCTTAGAGAACACGTCCTGTCCAAGAATATTAGTTATGTGAATATAAAAACTATCGTACTTTCTTTTAAGAGAGGAAAAATCTACAATTATGAAATTAGTAGCCGGGTTTGGATTAACAGTAAACAGGTTGTTTATATCTCCAAAATGATTAGATTCCTCAATGGATAAAGGGTCATTGTATTCCGTTACATTGGTATTGGAGGTACTAAAATTGATATCTGTTTTGATGAGAAAAGCATCATTCAAACCAACTCCAAAACTATTCGTTATGCCAACAACTGCATATCCACTATTGGAGTTAATTACTTCATACCCTCGATCATATTCGGTACCCCCATAAGTCTTTAATTGAATATATCCTCCAACTGTGTCAACTTTATAAACAAAAATCTCTTCTCCACCTGCTCCAATCTGAGACAAAGAATAACCTGTAATTATATAGGCATTATCAGGGCTTTCCTTTACAGAATACCATTCTTCATAATCTGGTCCACCCAGCACATCATCCCAAACTGAGTCTCCATTTATATTGGTTTTCATTAGATAAAAATCCCAGTTTCCTGCACCATAAGACTTAGTGGAACCAGCAATAATATATGTACTATCTGAATTTGAATTTACGGCATAAGCTATATCGCTACTATCACCTCCAAACGTATTTGACCACAGCGTGTCTCCAGTAGTGTTTACTTTTAAAAGATACATATCGTAATCTCCTACTGAATAACTTTTTGTTGCTCCCGCAACAATATACTTCCCGTCATAAGTGATATCTACATATTTACCATAATCATGATCACTTCCCCCATATGTTTGACTCCACTGTTCAACACCATTAGAGTCTGTTTTAATCAAATATATATCATTCAACCCATTGCCATAGCTGTATGTTTCTCCGCAAATGATATATCCCTTGTCCGGGCATATTTGTACACTATACCCGAAATCCCAGTCATTTCCTCCATACGTTTTTGTCCACAGCGTATCACCAATAGAATCTGTCCTTATCAGGTAAACATCATATCCTCCCGATCCGAAACTATTGGTGTAACCGGCAATGATAATTCCTCTGTCACCGGTTTCTTTTAGCGACATTCCCCAGTCAACATTGCTACCTCCAAAGGTTTTAGACCAGAGGTATGTTCCTGCTGAATCCGTTTTAACAAGGTAAACGTCAGTATTTCCATATCCAAAGCTGCTGGTTGATCCTGTAATGAGAAAACCACCGTCATAAGTCTGAACAATCGAGCGCCCCTGATCCTGGCTTATGCCTCCGTATGTGGTCAGAAACGTTGTGTCCTGCCCAAAGAGAGGCCATAAAGGGAAGATCGCAGCAAGTATGATGCTTATTCTAAACATGTTCTGATTTTTACGAGCGAGGACAATAAAGCTTGCAGTTGCTCCAAGGGTAGCATATTGGCACCGTCTGATTTAGCATCTGCCGGTCTTGGGTGTGTTTCCAAAAAAATACCGTCAGCTCCTGCTGCAATTCCCGCTTTACCAATGGTTCCTATTAGTTTGGGATTTCCTCCTGTGATGCCATCTGTCGTGTTTGGTCGTTGCAGAGAATGCGTAATATCCAGCACAACAGGCACATCAAAAGACTGCATTTCAGGAATACCCCTCATGTCAACCACCAGGTCGTTATATCCAAAAAAAGTACCTCTGTCTGTTACCATAACCCTGTTATTGCCCGTACTTCTCACTTTTTCAATTGCAAAACGCATAGAAGCCGGTGAAAGGAACTGCCCCTTTTTAATATTAACCGGTTTCCCGCTTTCGCCTGCTGCAATGAGCAACTCAGTCTGGCGGCAAAGAAAGGCTGGTATCTGCAATACATCAACATATTGTGCAGCCATCTTTACTTCTTCAACACCGTGAACATCGGTGAGAATCGGGATATCAAGAGATTCTCCTGTTTCTTTCAATATTTCCAATGCCTTTATATCGCCAATACCGCTAAAAGAATCCAATCTGCTTCGGTTGGCTTTTTTATAAGATGCTTTGAAAATAAATGGTATCTCCATGTCAGCACAAATAGCTTTAATTTTGTTGCCCACCTCAAAAATGATCTCTTCATCTTCAACAACACAGGGTCCTGCAATCAGGAAGAAAAGGGGGCTATCCTTATATTTTATTCTATTGATTTGTTTGATCATGTTAAAATTGTTTACTCAAGGATGCAAAGGCACTGAACCCCGAGCTTGTTTTTGAATAAAAAACACCTTCAAGGTTGGTAGTGCCTGCATGTAATTCAAAACCGCCCAGGCGCAAATTGGTTGCCATTCCAAAACTTAGCTTTCCATAGCCTCCATAAGCAATTCTGGCTGACAAGTTAAAAAATTTATTGAACCAATATCCCTCGCTTAAATACAAATAGGGTGTGAAATTTGCCAGATGCTTATACCAAATTCCTAACATAAATTGCCTTCTGTTTCTCCTTTGACCTAAAGTGAGGCGAAAAAGAGTGGGAAGCACAATTGTGCTTCCCTGTTTTTTTTGCCATTTTTTATAGCTGTCAGAAATGCTGTCTGATGTGTAACTGAACAAGGAGTCTCTTAAATCAAAAATATCATCAATATACAAACCACTGTAACTGAAGGTTGTGTCTAAATTGTAATGAAAAGATTGCGGATTCCACCGGATAAAACCCAGATCATTGATTTCCATTCTCAGAAAGCCACCATCCATATTGCTTTCTGAAGTGTTGTAGTTGATCTCGTACATCAGATCGGTTGACAATCCCCATCCGTTAAATTGGTTGTTGTTTGTTGCGGTATCACTTCTCCATATTTCTGTGTTTGCATAAAGATACAGATCATCGCCAATATCACTTGTATAAAGAAATGAATCACCGGTTTTGAGCTGCATCAGTTTCTCGCCATTCAGAAAAGAAATGGATGCAGATAATCTTCTACCCATTCCGTTATCATTCAATATTCCAAACTGTAATTGCTGATAGTGCAGGTAACTGATGGATGCATTATCAAGCATTGCCGTGTCACCCGCAAAAGTTTTGTTGCCGAAAAAAGCAAGCTCAAAGAGATCTTTCCCGAATCTTGTGTCAAAGTGCTGCCTGTCATAAACTCCTGCTATTAACTGCATGTGGTAGGGATGTTGGTGCAAAACCCTGTCAACCATGAAAGAGATTCCAACTCCTGCATCCATATCCCCTCCTGCAGTGTTTGAACTCAACATATTGCTCGATACGATATCCTTGTCTTCTGAACTGATAAAATTTCCATTGATAAAGCTGGATGCAAAATTATTGGTTACAGCAGTGGAGTTAAAAGAAATATCTCCTCCCATCGTGATGATAAAATGTGTAGTGTCAAGATAATGATCAGAAAGACTGCTTTGTTGCGATGACCCATACATTGAACAAATCACAAACAGCCCTATTATAAAAGCCCTGCTAATCGATATCAATGGTGTATGTAACATCAGCTATCAGCTTGAAATCAATGGAATAGTTGCTGTAAATGTGGATATGATCCGGAATAGATGCCGTGGTCAGTGAAACTTTAAAGATGATGTAGCGTGCATCATACAAGTTGTCAACCAATACTTTGCTGACGGGTATGTCAATACGTGAACGCTTCTTTTCAATGACTTTATTATAAATATCCAGGGGAGCAGCATTTATTTTTTCCCCTCCTTCGGCAATCAGGGTATCCATTAAAGCAAAGTTGCTGTCGAGGGTGTAGAGTTGAACCTCTGCATCCAAAGGGAATCCGTTGTATGCATAAAGATAAAGAAATCCATCAGCAGAATACCTGTTGGGATGCAAGGTGTCGGGTTCTCCGAAATCAAAAATACCGGTATCCTGCAATGTGATGGCGTTGGAAGAAAAGTAAAGGGGGAACTCAAGATCCACGCTGAAATCAATCCCTGTTCCATAATAAATAAAATCATTGTCACCCGAAACATTGCCATTTGGATTGAGATCAACATCAAGCTTATACTCCAACTGATCAGGCAGGTTTTCGATAAACTGATCTGCATTGGAATTGCTGTTGTCCATACTTATCTCATAGGAGCTTGTGAAAATAGGAGGATAAACGGAGTTGTTCCCCTCAGAAGCTCTGTTCAGATTAATTGCAGAGCCGATAATGGCATGATTGAGGTTAACGCTTGTATTATTGAAATTATTGATGGATTTTAATGAAGAGAGCGTTGACTGTATGTCCAGCCCCATCTCATTTTTTATTCTGAGTATCAGATCAACGGATTCTAGGTCGAGCGTGCCACCAATGTAATTAGTAAAGATATCCAAATGTTCTGCTGATGGCCCTATGCTTGCAGATGTCTGTCCGAAATATCCTTTTGCATATTCGGGCACAACATCTGACAAATAATTCCTTATGCGGACATAATCACCGTTGGTAACCTGAACAGGATTGGCATTACTCGCTATTTTAACATTGTATCTTGTGATAAAAGTATTGTAATCATTCAAATCTTTTCCCCTCAGATCCAGGATGTATCCGCTCAGATCGTAAGTCTTTGTTGTGATGCTGTTTGCAACTGCCAGCTCTGTTACCGAGAAAGGATTTCCGTCTTTTATAGCAATCGGTATCTCATACAGCACTTCTACATCCTCGTCTATGCTGCTTTCGAACTCTACCCTGATTGTGCCTGTGCGGAGAATGGCTTTTACCAGCTCAACATTGTTGAGTTCATATTTGGTTTCCTGTGTATCGTTAAAAAGGTTCTGGTTTGGATTTAAAGTAGTAGTGCCATAAATCCACGGAAAATCATACAGGATTAAGGTATCGGGGATTTGAACGACAGAATCCAGCGTTAAGCTGAACACAGAATTGCTGTAAACAAATGTGAGTGAATTATCTTCATTAACCTGCAATAAAGAGTCGGCAAGCAGATTGGAAATATCAAGTGAGGTGTTTGCCACAGGGCCTAATATGCCAACATCCCAACTCGGAATGTTTAATTTCTTTTTGCAGGAAAAGAAGAACAAACCAAGTAAAATAAAAAGAAAAGTGATTTTTCTCATCTTCACTTTGTTACATATTAAGGCGCTATTTTCATATTTCGATAGCTTCTGACATTAAACAATACTCGCTTTTACAGATTTTAAGGATGTAAACATACATGATGATTTTCAAAAGATTGTTCCTTTATCCCTCGCTTGATTTCACTATTCAAATGTAGTGCTTTTTTTGTTTAATACAACAAGGTTCCGGTTCATACTGCTTTTCTGTATCATTAATTCACTTATTATTTTTCACTTGCACATGGCTTTGTTTCGCTGGGGAACGGTGCCTGTTCGCAAGGGAAGAATGACTGCTCGCTCGGGAAGAAGCATTCTTCGGGGATGAAATATGCCTGTTTTCAGCAGCAAACCTATTAACAGGGATGATTTAAGCTTTCATTTAACAGTGTCAATGCGGATAAAAATGATAACTTCAGCTTATAAAATGATAATTTTGCAATATGAGGGCAGGAAATAAAGATAAAAGGCAATCCCTGAAAGTTCCATGTGTGCTGCCATCTTCACTGCCACCCATTTTTGCTGAATGGGATCCCGTGATATTTTGCAACAGCAACAATGATACATCAACTTCATTTCTGGGTTTGGGTAAATTAGAAGATTTCCAAAAGCATGATACCGGAGGCGTTTTGTCATTCCTCAAAACTTTTCTTTATCCGGTTGACGATTGGATCTTTGGAAGTATATCCTATGATCTGAAAAACGAAATAGAAAAGCTGACATCCCGGAATCCCGATATCATAGGTTTTCCTGTTGCGCATTTTTTCAAACCCGAGATAGTTATTTGTTTTAGAAACGGTTTAGCAATCGCATATTTCTTTGAAGATATCACTAAAGTTGCCCTAGTTAAATCCTTGTTAAAAACACTGCAAGCACCGGTTTCTTACACAGATGAGCAGAATGCACAACTTGCAATACGTGCGAGAACATCAAGACAAAATTATCTTGAAAACGTAAAAAGTCTGCAACAACACATCCAACTGGGAGATATTTATGAAGTGAACTACTGCCAGGAATTTTTTGCAGAAGAAATTAAGATTGATCCGATCCTTACATACAATATACTCAACAAAATCTCACCGATGCCTTTCTCGGCTTATTACAGAAACGGACCTGCTCATCTGATCTGTGCTAGTCCCGAGCTTTTTTTAAAAAAAGAAAACCGCAAGGTCATATCTCGGCCCATAAAAGGAACGATCAGGAGGGGAAAAGATGAGATTGAGGACGAATTGCTGAAAAAAGAGTTGCGCTCAAGTGCAAAGGAAAAAGGTGAAAATGTTATGATCGTTGACCTTGTCCGGAACGACTTGTCAAGAATCGCTGTGCCGGGCAGCGTGCAGGTGGATGAGTTGTTTGGTATTTATACTTTTTCCGGTCTACACCAGATGATCTCCACTGTTTCGTCTGTTCTGAGGCCTGAAGCGGATATAGTTGACCTGCTCACAGCTGCCTTTCCAATGGGATCCATGACTGGTGCGCCAAAGATCAGTGCAATGAAATTAATCGACCTGCATGAAGAATTCAGAAGGGGGCTTTTTTCCGGTTCGATCGGTTTTATTACCCCTTCAGGAGATTGTGATTTCAATGTTGTGATTCGCAGTATTCTTTACAACGAAGCGAAAAATTATCTTTCTCTTCCAGCAGGTGGCGCCATAACGCACCGTTCTGATCCACTCAGCGAATATGAAGAATCATTGCTTAAAGTCAAATACATTTTAAAGGCACTTGGAACAAGTGCTTCCTACTTTGCCTGATGAATATCCGAATATATTATTTTTACACAGATGATAAATCGCTTCAGGGATTTTATTCAAGACAATAACCTATGTGTTAAGGGCTCAATCGTCCTGCTTGCGGTTAGTGGCGGGGCAGATTCGGCTTTAATGACACATCTGTTTCTCAAATCCGGTTATAAATGTGGGATTGCACATTGTAATTTTGGCCTCAGAGGAAAAGAATCAGATTCGGATGAATCGTTTGTAAGACAACTGGCTCAGGATTTTGGCATACCCTTTTATTCAAAACTATTTGATACAGAAGGGATGGCAAAATCAAAAGGGATATCTATACAGATGGCTGCAAGAGAATTGAGGTATAAGTGGTTTGAGGAGCTGACAATCCGAGAAAAATTTGACGTGATTGCAGTGGCAACGCATCAGACAGATCAACTGGAAACCATTTTGATCAACCAACTCAGAGGTTCAGGTTTGTCAGGGATACAGGGTATTTTGCCTGTAAGAGGTGCGGTGATAAGACCTATGTTGTTTGCTACTGCCGATGAGATCAGAGATTATTGTGTTTTGCAAAATATTGAATTCAGGAGCGATAGCAGCAATGCCGAAGATCACTATATCAGGAACAGGATACGGCATCACGTTTTACCGGTGCTCAAAAAAATAAATCCTTCAGTTGAAGCAACATTCAACAATAATGCGCTGCATCTCAGGGAAATTAATAATTTATATGAATATTTTATATCCAGTGCCAGAAAAGAATTGCTTAAGGAAAATGCTCATGGATTCAGGATAGATATAGATGAACTGAAAAAGTTCCCTGTTCGCGACACACTCCTTTATGAACTTCTTCATCCTTTTGGTTATAACATATCTCAGGTAAAGAATATTTATGCTTCACTGGATGGAATTTCAGGTAAAATTTTTGAGACATCTACCCATCGTTTGTTTAAAGACAGGAAATCTTTGTTTATCAGGACAAAAAACGGTAATCAACCTCCCGTAGAAGTAATTATTGAACAGAATACGGATGAAATTAAACAAGCTGTGAATTTGCGATTCAGCAAAATATCTTCTTCAGATATCCCGCTTAAATCTGATGCAGGAATAGCTTTACTCGACAAAGACAAGCTGCAATTTCCTATGATATTACGAAAATGGCAGGATGGAGATGTTTTTTGCCCCTTTGGGATGAAGGGAAGTAAAAAAATAAGTGATTTTCTTATTGATTGCAAGGTGCCTTTACAAGAAAAAGACCATACATTTGTATTGGTTTCCGCTGGGCAAATCGTTTGGCTGGTGGGCTTGAGGATAGACAATCGATATAGAGTTGATAAAGAAACCAAAGATATTTTCAGGATTGAATTATTAAAAGACAATGAAACAGAGCAAACTTTTTGAAGAAAAGCAGTACCTGGGTTTCAATAAATTCTCCGCATTGCGCAGAGTGGTGATGGCCATATTTTGTTTTATTACATATTACTTCTCTGATGAACTACCCGTTATGGATCAGGTTCTTCAGGCAAACGATCTGTTATTTATAATGGGCATTGCAATTTTGGTGATCTCCATTTTACTGATGTTTGTACTACATCTGGAAACAGTGGTTAATGAAAGTAGTATTACGCTGGACGGCATCTGGACGGCAAGAAAAGTCAAAATCGACTTGCACTCTATTGTTTCGGTAAAAAAAATACCATACAGTAATTACAAACTGAACGGACCTGTATATAACCTGCACAGAAAGGGGAGAATTAAATTCTATACAAGAGGTAGAGAGGCGGTTGAACTGCTTGATAAAGACGGCTTAAGATACATTATTGGCAGCCAGCGGGCAGCAGAACTCTCTAAGCTACTGCAGCAACTGATCCATCAAAAAAATTAA
>CAZUDW010000096.1:0-10767 GCA_964619305.1 uncultured Flavobacteriales bacterium | reverse complement strand
GGCTACAAAGCCTTTTAAATTTCTACTATTGTAGATGTTGATTAATTGATTTGCTGATTTGCTGAGGCTACAAAGCCTTTTAAATTTCCGCTAAGATAGCTGACACGGTGATCTGTACCCCCGCCAGGAATCGAACCTGGACCTTGAGTTCCGGAAACTCACATTCTATCCGTTGAACTACGGGGGCAGGGCAGGGAAATGCCCTTATATGTAGCCCCACCGGGAATCGAACCTGGATCTACGGTTTAGGAAACCGCTATTCTATCCGTTGAACTATGGGGCCGGCAATTGCCTGCAAAAGTAATAAGCTGCGGCATAATAGAAAGCATACCGAAAAGGGGCAGGGAAAGAAATCTCAGGCACAGAATGTATCGTATATGCGCTTGTACCTGCAATTGGTTCATAAGACAGGGGGCTCTTTTAATTCAAAAAATATTCAGCAGTTTTGCAGCAGCAACCAAAAAGAAAAGAATGGGTTTATTTAATTTAATATTCGGACAAGCGGATAAAGTGAAAGAAGTCATCAGAGGTGGAGCGGTGATCATAGATGTACGCACAAAAGCCGAATTCAGCCGGGGGCATGTGGAGGGTTCACGAAATATCCCGCTCAACATTATAGAACATAAAGTGAGTGAAATCAAAAAGTTCAGCAAGCCGGTAGTGTTGTGTTGCGCTTCCGGAGCCCGCAGCGGGGCAGCGGCATCCATTTTGAAAAAAAAGGGTATTGACTGCATCAACGGGGGCAGCTGGAACCATGTAAAAAAATGCTGTGAAGCACCTGATTAACGCCTAAATTTTAAATGATGAAACGAAACGAACTGTTTAAAAGTGCAAAAGCCCTGTATAGTTATGAAGATTACAAACATTTGCTTATTCAATTATATGAGCAAGGCAAATCTACAGGCGAAACACAGTCCAAAGCAAGATATGAGGCAACAGCCATCAATTTGCAGCGCATCAGGAGACTCGATAAAACCCTTGTTATCAGGGATGAAATCCGGTCTCTGCTCAAAGGGCTGAACAGGCGGTGGAACTGGTACCTGATATCAGAGGGCTGGTGTGGAGACAGCGCCCAAAACCTGCCATACATTGCCCGCATAGCACAATTGCACGACAACATAACCTTAAAAATACTGCTGAGAGATGACAATCCATTTATAATGGATCAGTACCTGACCAATGGAGGGAAGGCAGTTCCCAAGCTTATCTGCCTTGATGCTGATAGCGATGAAGAACAAGGGACCTGGGGGCCAAGATCTTCAGGAATTGCAGAGAAAGTCAAAGCATATAAAGCGGAGTTCCCGGATGCCTCACACGATGAATTCGTGTTGAATATTCACGGCTGGTATGCAAAAGATAAAGGATTGTCCCTACAGCAAGACTTTACATCCTTGATCAGGGACTGGATTGCTATTAGCAACTGACCTTCTTTTTCCTGCACATACAGCGCTTTACTTTTTCCCCGGACAATTCGATTTGCAATTCTGCCGGAGTATTCTGTACTTTGCAGACTGTAGGAATCCTTAATATTATTATCATGAAAAAATTAGTGTCGTTAATTCCATTTTTGGCATTTGCCTTTATCATCATTGCGCAGGAAAAACCGGATGCTATAAAAAAAGAAGAAGCTCCTAAAGACGGTGTTGTAACAACATTTCACAACAACGGTCTGGTAGATGAGCTATACGTCTATGAAAAAGGGATTAAAAACGGATTGTATCTCAAAATAGACAAGAACGGCTACATCCGCAAGCAGGGAACATATAAAAACGACAAGCTGGACGGAAAATTTGTATCCTACCGTACAGGAGGACAAAAAAAGAGAGTATTTAACTATAAAGATGGTGTGTATAACGGCACAGTAACCATTTATTATAACAACGGGAAAGTCCAGGAACAGGGAGATTATGTAAATGGTAAGAGGGATGGCCTTGTCCGTTGGTTTTTTGATAATGGCAAGGTTTCCATCGAATACAATTATACAAATGGTGTGCAGGAAGGGCCTCAAAAGACCTATTATAAAACCGGAGAACTGGAATCAGAATGTGCTTCTCATAATGGACAGATACAGGGCGAATACAAAGAGTACTTCAAAAACGGCACGGTCAAACTGACCGGAGTTTATAAGAATAATAAGCGTAACGGCACCTGGAAAGAATATGATGAAGCAGGCAAGTTTGTCCATAACATCAAATACAAAATGGGAGAAAAGATCAAATAGGATATTTTTTCTGCCTTCCGGAGCGGTTTAGGAAAAAGTGAACGCTTTCCTGAACTCTCTTAATTCTTCAACAAAAGTAAGGTTATCATTCTCCAGCAGCTTTTCTACACGCTTATCATTGCTTACCGTGATAGACCTCAGTTTCATATGTTGGTTCATAAACAATAGTTCCAGGTCGGGAAAAACACTCTCCATCTGTTCCACCAGTTCATTGATGCTTATATTGCGTTTCACCAGGTTGTAAGTGCCCGGCTGTAAATCAGTAGCAGGTATCTTGCTCAGAAGAGAGGTTACATCCTTAATATGAATAAAGGCGCGACTTTGGGTGCCATCACCATGAATCTGAATCCTTCGTTTGAAATTAGCATCAAACATAAAACGGTTTATGACAGCATCAAAACGCATGCTTTTGCTGTAACCGAAAACATTACCGCAACGAATGATGTAAGTAGGAAATTTCCCCATCAGGCGTTCTACGTGTTGCTCTCCCCTCATTTTGGATATCCCGTAAAAGGTACGGGGATTTAAGGTAGTTTTAACATCCTCCACATGTTGCCCTGCTCCGTACACCGACACACTGCTGAGGTAAATAAAACGGCTGATATCACATGTTTCAGCAGCATAAACAAGTTCTGCTGTGCCCCAGTGATTGACCTGCTCAAAAAGATGCGGATTCTGATCTGCAAATGGCGTTGTTACCTTTGCCGCCAAGTGATACACAACATCCACACCTTTGAGGACTTTCTTTAATCTCCTTGAATCGAGGATATCTCCTTGCTCAAAATGCACTTTTCCTTCTCTAAATTTATCCCTGCCGATGAAAAGGTTGTAATTAGCCCTGCTGAGATTATCATAAACTACAATTTTTTTTACAGAACTGTCTTTAGCCAGGGAGGCAATCAACTCTGTGCCAATATAACCGGCTCCACCTGTGATCAGAACATTCATTGAATTAAATTAATAGAATTCATCCGGCAATAATTTTTTTCGTCATTTTTTCACCAGTTCGGTATGTAAGCCACATTCCACCTTTTTCAATCCAAACCAGCGTCCTTCCCTGTTGCTTTTGTCTTCATCTTCTATCAAACGGGTGCAAGGTTCGCAGCCAATGCTGTGATATGTTTTTGCATCAAAAGGGTGCTTTGGAAGATCATGTAAATGGATATACTCATAAATCATCTTCTTTGTCCAGTGCAGCATTGGGTGGTAACGAATCACATTATACGGAGCGTTTTCCTCTTCTTTCATCGCTTTGCGGTTGGAATTCTGATCGGATCTTATGCCATTGATCCAGATGTCTTTGGATTGCAAAATGCTTTCGAGCGGTTGCACTTTATTCAGATAGCAGCAATAATCAGGATCGGAAGTAAAATAAAGGTTGCCAAAATAATCCCTCTGGAGGTTTTTAGGGACCAGCGGACTGAGATTGATGACGTTTAATCCAAGCATTTCAGCCACTTCATCCTTAAACTTAATGGATTCCGGAAAAAGATAACCTGAATTCAAAAAGTAAACAGGAACATCAAGCCCACTCCTGCTTATGATGTGAAGCAAAGGAATGCTGTGTGTCTGAAAGGAAGATGTTGTGAAAACCTTCTTGCCTTCATCGAGATAGGTTTTGATGCGATCAACGATTTCAGTTGCAAGACAATCTGTTGTTAAATTATTCATTCGAAGCAACAAAGTTAATAATTTGACATGTATATTTGATACTTTTGTGATGTGACAATAGAACATATCATCCCACTGGAAGATTACATACAGACAATGCAGCGGCCATTCGTTATTGCCGGTCCCTGCAGCGCTGAATCCCGCAAACAACTGATCGATACTGCCAGATCTTTAACCGGGATTGAAAAGGTGCACATGTTAAGGGCAGGTATTTGGAAACCAAGGAGCAGACCGGATTACTTTGAAGGTGTTGGAGAGATTGGTCTTGATTGGCTTTGTGAAGCAAGAGACATCAGCGGTATTCCTGTTGTAACTGAAATAGCCAATGCCCATCACGCTGAAGTGTGCCTGAAAAAAGGCATTGATGCTGTGTGGATAGGGGCCCGGACAACGGTTAATCCTTTTTATGTACAGGAAATTGCAGATTCACTGAAAGGGGTTGACATACCTGTATTTGTGAAAAATCCTGTCAGCCCTGACATTGATCTATGGGTAGGGGCTTTGGAACGATTCTATAAAGCAGGCATACGTAAACTTGTTGCTATCCACAGAGGTTTCACCCCCTTAAAGCAAACTATTTACAGGAACAGCCCTATGTGGGAGCAGCCGATTGAATTAAAAACTCGCTTTCCCCATCTCGACATTCTGTGCGATCCCAGTCATATCAGCGGCAATAGCGCCCTAATCCCTGAGCTTGCTCAGAAAGCCATGGATATGAATATGACGGGGCTGATGTTGGAAACACATATCAATCCTAAAGCAGCCCTTTCTGATGCCGAACAACAGCTCACCCCCGCAGAATTAAAAAGCCTGCTGCGGTCTCTTACAATCCGGTCATCCCGGTTTCATGACCCTGAATTAAAAAGCCGGCTGGAAGAAATACGAAAAATAATTGACCGGATAGACCGCGAACTGTTAGAGCAATTCGCGAAAAGAATGGACCTGGTTGATCAGATAGGTGAATACAAATTCGAAAATAAAGTAACTATATTTCAACTGAGTCGTTGGAAAAATATACTTGCAACCCGCACAAATTATGCAAAGAAACTTGAGTTGAGTGAAGAATTTATAAAAAAACTACTACAACTGATTCACAGAGAATCTATTAAAAGACAAACAGCTATAATGAATCTAAGAAATGAAGACAAAAACAATTAAAGACATGAAATGGGTCATCAATAAATCTGCTGATGAATTATTAGTTAAACAACTGGCTGAAAAGATCAAGGTTGATGAAAATATTGCCCGCCTCCTTGTGCAAAGGCAAATTTGTTCTTATGACGATGCAAGGTCATTCTTCAGGCCGGATATCAATGAAATGCACGATCCTTTTCTCATGAAAGATATGAAAAAGGCTGTTTTAAGAATAGAGGAAGCTGTTACAAAGGATGAAAACATTATGATCTATGGAGATTATGATGTTGACGGAACTACAGCTGTTGCCATGGTATTTCGTTGCCTGAGTGATCAAACACCTCATTTGACATTTTATATTCCTGACAGATATAAAGAAGGATACGGAATATCTGTTGCAGGTATTGACAAAGCTGTGGCTGAAGACATTACCCTGATCATTGCTTTGGATTGTGGAATCAAAGCAATAGAAAATGTGCAATATGCTAAAGAAAAAGGGATTGACATGATCATTTGCGATCATCACACGCCAGGGGAAAAACTGCCGGAGGCATTTGCCATACTAAATCCAAAACGGCACGATTGTGAATATCCATTTAAAGAATTGAGCGGATGCGGAATTGGCTATAAGCTTTTACAAGCATATTATTTGCATACCGATATTGATTTTGAAAAAAAAGAATATGCGCTTCAACTCTCCACCATTAGTACAGCTTGTGATATCGTGCCTATGATTGGCGAGAACAGGGTATTGGTTTTTTACGGGCTTAAAAGCATCAATGCTGAAGCTGTGCCGGGAGTGGATGCCTTAATAAATTTAAACAGAAGACAGGGTGAATTAAATGTCAGTGATCTCGTATTCATGATCGGTCCTAAACTAAATGCAGCCGGAAGAATTGATCATGGTAGCAAAGCTGTTCAACTACTGTTGGCAGAAAATCAAAATGAAGCATCAGAGGCAGCAAAACCAATAGAAGAATTCAACAAGACAAGGAAGGAGATCGACCATAAAACTCTGGAAGATGCTCTTGAGTTTTTTGAGCAGGATGAGGATTTGAAAAATGCCAAAAGTACCGTCTTGTATAAACCGGACTGGCACCATGGTGTTTTGGGAATTGTTGCTTCCCGCCTTATTGAACATTATTACAGGCCAACCGTTATTTTGTCTGGCAGCAACGGATTAGCAACTGGTTCTGCGCGTTCGGTAAAAGGATTCGATATTAACAGAGCCATTGAGCAATGTAGTGATTTACTTGAACGATATGGTGGGCATAAATATGCAGCAGGACTATCGATGAAAACTGAATTCTTAAAAGAATTCCGGTTAAAGTTTGAAGAAGTAGTGCAGGAAGCTATAGGAGAGGAATCTCTAAGCAGGGAACTGAATATCGACCTTGAAATTGATTTTGATGATATCACACCTAAATTCCATCATATTATTAAAAGGTTTGCACCATTCGGCCCACAGAATATGAAGCTGGTTTTTGTAACCCGCAATGCTGTAACTGTAAATCATAAGCTGGTTGGACAGGATGAAGCCCATTTATCAATGTATGTAAAACAACAGGGGGGAGAACATTTATTTAATTGTATAGCTTTTAATATGAGTGACAAGGAGGCACTGGTTAGAACAGATCCATTTGATATTGTTTATACAATAGAAGAAAGAGTATGGAATGAGACTACATCAGTGCAATTAAAAGTGAAAGATATCAGGAAATCAACAAAAGGATAAGCCAGCAACAAGTAATATCTTTATTTTAATACCACCCTTCCCTGCAGTTGAGATAATTTAATTTTAATCATATCAAGTTGCTGCTGCCTTTTAAGTAATGGCATATAATCCTCTCCTTTCTCTTTTGCCTGCCTGATATCTTTTTGATTCTTCCCGATCATTTCCATCAACCATTTTGATTTAATCGCATAAATGGCTCCTATCACCAGGGCATAGAGGTTCTGCTTCTCATTCTTCACATCAATACTACGTGATTTCCAGTTGTGTAATTCGTACTTAGAGACCAGCAAATTTGTTACTAGTAATTTAAGTTCAGCATCTTCCTTTTTAATGAAATCAGAATATGTAAGTAATACACCTGATTTACTTGCCTCCTCATAATCTTTGTACACAGAGGCATACAACTCATTACCGAAGCTGATGTTATCTGATGCTAATTCCTGAATAATAAAGTCCGATACGCGATATTTGATTTTAACCATTTTCCCATCTTCATCTTCTTCTATCAGCATTTCCTCGTGTCCGTAATTCAATAAAATACGGATAATCTCTTTTTCCTGGGCTTCCCTGCTTTCCAATATACTGAATTGATGGGAATGATGTTTATCATGAATTATAATATCCTGTGCATTTGTATCCTCGCGTTTTGGCAATTTTTTATTGCGCATCCTTATTCTCACTTTCTCTGTCTCAGAAAGCAGAAGTCTTTCTTCCATCTCCAGCCGTTTGCCGCATTTTTTGATATATACCGACCGCATGATAGGATCGGGAATCAAGGCTATTGTTGTAACAATCTCGTGGAGCAAATTAGTTTTTGCAATAGGATCATCTTCTGCATCTTTCAGTAATAAATCTGTTTTTAAAGATATAAAGTCCCTTGCACTACTATCAATAAACTCCTTTAATTTCTCAGGTTCGGTTTTTCTTGCATATGAATCAGGATCTTCTCCCTCGGGGAACAAAACCATTTTCACATTCAATCCATGTTGAAGTATCATATCAACACCTCTGAAAGAAGCTTTGATTCCTGCCGGATCTCCATCATATAAAATTGTTATTGTTCCTGCATATCGGCTTATCAGCTTGATTTGTCCCTCTGTCAAAGATGTGCCCGAAGAAGCAACCACATTTGTTATTCCCGCCTGGTGAAGGGAGATCACATCTGTATATCCCTCAACCAGAAAACAGTTGTTCTCTTTACTGATGTCTCTTTTTGCAAAATATAAACCGTACAATACATCTTTCTTGTGGTAAATAGCACAATCTGCTGAATTAACATATTTCGGTGC
The DNA here is from genome assembly GCA_964619305.1 of uncultured Flavobacteriales bacterium. GTDB lineage: Bacteria > Bacteroidota > Bacteroidia > Flavobacteriales_H > CAZUDW01 > CAZUDW01. The sequence continues at coordinate 2,717 of CAZUDW010000096.1, read as the reverse complement.
AGTGCTGCTTTTTTTCAAAATACGACCTCCAAAAGCGATCACCCTTCCCGAAAGGGTATGCACCGGGAAAATTACTCTTCCATTGAATCCATCTTCCAGCGTCTTGCCTTTTTGCTTGCTCAGGCCGGTTTTTATCAAAAAATCTTTATTATATCCCTCCTTTATCGCTTTTGAAGTGAAGGCATCTCTCTTTTCAGGAGAGTAGCCAAGTTCAAATTTGTCGATGGATTCTTTAGTTATTCCTCTTTCTTTAAAATAACTCAACCCTATTGCCTGCCCTTCTTTAGTGTTTTTCAATGTATCTATAAAAAAATCCTTTGCATATCTTGATACAATATGCAAACTTTCCCTTTCGTCACGCAATTCTTCCTGCTCATAACTTAACTCCTCCTCCTGCACTTCAATCTGATATTTAGCAGCCAGCATCTTCAATGCCTCAGGATAAGATAACTTCTCATGTTGCATAAGAAAGTTCACCACATTCCCACCGGCACCGCAGCCAAAACATTTATAAATACCTTTTGTCGGTGAGACTGTGAACGATGGGGTTTTTTCATTGTGGAACGGACAAAGACCGATATGATTTGCTCCTCTTTTTTTCAGAACGACATAATCGGAAATCACATCTTCAATTACGGATGCTGAAATAATTTTATCTATTGTTTCTGCCGGTATGCGCATCTTTATTCCGCCTTGCTGTAGTCCTTTTTGTGTACCTGATTCCCTTTTTCATCCCAGAATTTCCAGGCACCCACTTGCCGGTCATTACTGTATTCTCCTTCATATCTTTTCTGCCCGTTTTCATACCACACTTCTGATTTGCCGTTCTTAATACCGTTGGTGTATGAACAACGACTCCAGAGTTTCCCGTTGTCATAATAATATTCCCAAACACCTTTCCTCTTTCCTGCCTGATCAAAATACCCGTGTATTTTTATTTCTCCATTCTGATAATAACCTGTTTCTTCTACTTTTTTCTGATCTTTACCTTCATATACCGCTACTGTTTTTTTTGAACCATCCGGATAATATAATTCTGTTTTTTCGATGCGGTTTGAGCAGGAAAAAAACATGAGCAATAAGATAATATGAGCAAATTTCATTGTATTTAAACTTAAAAGGATACTGTTTTCAAAAGTATGAAATATGATGCAGTGTTGAAGCATTTTTTCAATTTTTCATCAATTCATTAATGAATACATTTGCATTATGAGTGAAGACAGGTTCAACAAAATTATAGCTCATGCCCGTGAATATGGGTTTGTCTTTCCATCAAGTGAAATCTATGACGGGCTGGGAGCTGTTTATGACTATGGCCAGAATGGTGTGGAGCTTAAAAACAATATCCGTTCCTATTGGTGGAATTCAATGGTTCGTATGCATGAAAATATCGTTGGAATTGACGCATCAATATTTATGCATCCGGATGTTTGGAAAGCCTCAGGGCATATATCTGCTTTTAACGATCCTTTGATAGATAACAAAGACTCCAAAAAGCGTTACCGCGCAGATGTGTTGGTGGAAGAATATATTGAAAAGATAAAAAACAAGGCTGACAAAGAAGTGGCGAGATCCCGTAAACGTTTCGGGGATAAATTTGATGAGGATCTCTATAGAAAAACAAATCAGAAAATCTTAAAATACAATGAGCAGGCAGATGAAGTTCACAAAAGATTAAAAACACTGCTTCAGAAGAATGATTTAAATGGCTTAAAACAACTCATTGAGGATCTTCAAATTCCTTGCCCTATTTCAGGGACGCGTAACTGGACGGAAGTGAGACAATTTAATCTGATGTTTGAAACTTCCATAGGATCAGTCAGTGATGAAGCTTCGAAGATATACCTCAGACCAGAAACAGCTCAGGGTATTTTCGTCAACTTTCTTAATGTGCAGAAAACCGGCCGCATGAAACTACCTTTTGGTATTGCACAGACAGGAAAGGCATTCAGAAATGAAATTGTAGCGAGACAATTTTTATTCAGAATGAGAGAATTTGAACAGATGGAAATGCAATACTTCGTTCAACCCGGAAAGGAGATGAAATGGTACGAGTATTGGAAAGAATTAAGAATGAAATGGCATCTTGCCATTGGATTTGACAAATCATCCTACCGTTTTAAAGATCACATTAAATTAGCTCATTACGCAAAAGCCGCATGTGATATTGAATATAACTTCCCTATTGGATTTAAAGAGGTTGAGGGCATACATTCAAGAACCGATTTCGATCTGAGGGCACATAATCAACTTTCCGGGAAAAAATTAAAATACTTTGACCCGGATTCTGAAAAATCCTATGTGCCTTATGTAATAGAAACATCCATTGGGTTGGACCGGACTTTCCTGCTTGTAATCTCAGCTGCCTTTCAGCAAGAATCTCTTGCTGATGGCAGTGAAAGGGTCGTTTTAAAATTTCCACCGGCTCTGGCTCCTGTCAAGGTGGCCATCTTCCCATTGGTAAAAAAAGACGGTCTTCCTGAACTGGCAAGGTCGATATTTAATGACCTGAGACTGGATTACAATTGTTATTATGAAGAGAAAGACACTATTGGCCGCAGATACAGAAGGCAGGATGCAATTGGCACTCCATTTTGTATTACCATCGATCATGAGACTGTCGGCACAGATACTGTTACCATCAGGTTTAGAGATACCATGAAACAAGAACGTATCCCAATAAAGAAACTTCCTGAAGTTCTTTCCTGTGAATGCAA
>CAZUDW010000095.1:0-10802 GCA_964619305.1 uncultured Flavobacteriales bacterium | reverse complement strand
TGACTTCTAACACAGTAGTCATGACTACTAACACAAAAGTCATGACTACTACCGCAAAAGTCACTGCTTCTAACAAAGAAGTTCCTGCTACCAACAAAGAAGTAACGACTCCGGTATTAAAACCAACAGCTAATACATTAAAACGAGGTGGTTATGCCATAAAAGCAGTAAGAACAGTAACCTTGCTGTTTTAAATAAAAAGGCACTACATTTGAACAGTGATATTAAGCAAGGAATAAAGAAACAAGCTTGTTAAACCTGAAAGTTATGCGCAACCCTGTGACGACCACAAATAGGCAACTTTAAAAACTAAATAATATGACACAGATTTATAAGAATTGCCAGAGTTGCGGAATGCCTCTGAAAAAAGACGAAAAAGGCGGAGGCACAAACGCAGACGGAAGCAAATCAAAAATGTACTGCTCTCACTGCTATGAGAACGGCAAATTCTCAATGCCAGACATAACGGTTGACCAAATGAAGGAAATAGTGAAGGGGAAACTCAAAGAATTCGGAATTCCTGGTTTCCTCACGGGATTTTTTACAAAAGGAATTCCTAAACTTGAAAGATGGAAAACAACTAACTAAACATGCACTGAACGCAAAGCCCGAGCCTGATATTTATCATAATAAACCCAACAAATCATGAAAACACATATACCGATATTATTCATATTATTTATACCACTTGTAGCTGTAACCCAAATAAGTATAACAACAACGGATATGCCTGTTGTCAATACGATTTATAAGTATAATTGGGCAAATGAATTTACAACAGTTGATCCGGAACTGACAGGACCCGCATACACATGGAACTTCTCTTATTTAACTGCAAGTTCGCAGGATGCAGATACTTTTCTATCTGTGAGTTCAACACCTTTTGCTTATCAGTTTTATTTTAATAACGTCATTTTATATCCGGATTGGAAAGCAAGTTATGCACTCAAGGGACAGGATTTTCAACTTGGCAATATCGGTGTTAATAATGTGATGAACTATTTCAAAAATGATCCTTCGGATTATAAAAATGTTGGATTTGGTGCAACCATAAACAGCATTCCAATTTCTGTCCGCAACAATCCGATAGACTATATCTATAGATTTCCGATGAATTATGGCGATAGTGACTCCAGCATATCAAAGTTTGGCTTTAACGTTCCGTCTATAGGTTATTTTGGTGCTTCTCAGAAAAGAGTGAATATTGTTGATGGCTGGGGAACGCTCATCTTGCCTAACGATACCTTCGAGGTATTAAGAATTAAATCTATAATCCAAACAGATGATACAATATATATAGACTCTGTTTCATTTGGAATGACTATACCGCAACCTACCAAAGTGGAATATAAATGGCTTGCGAACGGGCAGGGTGTGCCGGTCGCTCAAGTCAATGCTAATTTGATTTTTAACAATGTGGTAGTGAACTCCGCGCGTTATTATGATTTAAATTCAACGGGTATTGACCGGCATAAAAACGGTATGGGGAATGTAGTTATTTATCCTAATCCGTCAGGCGATATACTGAAAATAGTATTTGAAGCAGGGAGTTCTGACTTTATGGGGCGGTATTTAGAGGTATGCGATATTACAGGTAATAGTTTATTCTCGAAAAAGATATCAGGGAAAGCAGAACAATTATCAGTTGAGCAGCTTTCAAACGGTATTTATTTTCTGCATATTGCCGGAGATCCTCAGGAAAAAATACTTGGAAAATTCACTGTGTTCAAATAATCATCCTTCTTTCCCGATAATCTGAACCACAATTTTACGTGTACGTGGAGAAGTATCAAAATCTATTAAAACGATTTGTTGCCAGGTGCCGAGTATGAGTTTTTTGTCCATAAAAGCTAATGAGAGTGAGCTTCCCGTGAGGGATGCCCGCAAATGCGCAGCTCCATTATCATCGCCCCATGTTTGGTGATGAAGATATTCGGCATTGTACGGAGCGAATTTTTCATATAATTCCGGAACATCACGAAGTAAGCCCGGTTCATATTCCAATGTGGTCACAGCAGCCGTTGAGCCGATAACAAAAAGTGAAACGCTGCCTTCTATAAAATTTAAACAGTCTAAAACATGCTGAACATCTTTGCTGATATCGACAATATCTGAAAACCCTTTGGTTGAACACTCAATGAACTTTGTTTTTATATCCATCTTGAACTACGCATTAAATGAAGTAATAACATAGAACTGTTATCTTGTAAACTTTGCATTGTATTCGTTATGATTTTCCCGCGCATCTTTTACAATCAGGTGAAAACTATGTTCTCCCGGTTTAATTTTATTATCATCAAATCTATAGCTTAACAATGCTTTTTTGGGCTTGTATTCCATTAATATCCATTTGCCATCAATTTCACCCCTGAAAAATTTGATGCCTGAAAGATTGTCGGTGATTTTTATATCAATTGTTTTTTTGGATGCCATAATTGACCCATTAGAGATATTGAGAGGCTTAATTCGAGGTGGAATGGTATCAAGAAAAACAGTATAAGGACCAAATGATCTTGTTTTAAATGAAATAAATCCATTGCTGTATTCCCCGCCTTCAGAAGCAATAATTTTATTATCATTATTTAATGCCACAACCAATGCTTTTTTTTGCAGTGTTTCTTTTAAACTGTCTATTCTTATTGAAACAAACATATATGAATGCAATGGTGTGTAAATATCCTGGATGTGATGTGTAGGAGTAATAGCACCTGCAATGGTATCACTAACTGAATAGTGAAAATTCAAATCTTCATAAAGCAAATTTTCGGGAATAGTAATCCTGATGTCATGTGTTGCAAATTGATTCTTAAGCTTATATTTAAACAGAGCCGATATGTTTGTATCGCGCTTTGTCAGGGTCATAGTATCCGTTGAAGACCAGATACTGAAATGAATATTGGAAGTATTGCCATTCACATCTTTTACCGTGATAGAAATTAGGTGAGAGGTGTCTTTTTCAAATTCAATAATACCTCTGTTAATGAGGTCGTTATATATGTTTAGTTGATTGTTGGGTTGAAGAAAGCATTTTTGAATTTCCCGATTGTTCTTTTTATATTCTGCAAAATCAATATGACTATTAATATAGCGTGTTTCGTAAAATGGTACTCTATTGATTTGGTGACCATAAATTAATTTTCCGTCAACCTCCAGATTAATAGAGTAGGCACCACATTTATTCGGCATTTGATTTAACCTGTCAATGGTTTCTATGCCTATACCTATTTGCCCGCTGACTGATATCTTTTTTGATGAAGATAGTTTGTAATTTCCGTTACTTCCATAAGCTTTAAGAAATAATGGATCTCCGGAACCGTTCACACTGGATGAATTTCCTGATGGATAGATAGCAATTAAAGATATCACCGGAGGAATGTTGTCTTTTATGTCAAAACCGAAAAGCAATGGATTTAAAGGGGATTGATCTTTAGAATCTCTGATTTCAAAATGTAAATGAGGAGCTAATGAACTTCCGGAATTTCCGGAATAGGCAATGGTATCAGTAGGATTGACCTTAAACAGACTGCTGTCTAAAAAAAGTTCAACTTCCCAGGATTCTTTTTTGTATTGAGCATTTTGAACATACCTGCCAATATTTCCATAAAACTTTTGTAAATGACCATAAACCGATGTAAATCCATCCGGGTGTGAGATATAAATTACATTGCCATAACCAAATGGAGATACTTTGATTCTTGAGATATAACCCGAAGCTGAAGGATGCACTATTTTTCCTTCTACACCTTCCGTCTTAATATCTAATCCTGCGTGAAAATGATTTGCTCTTATTTCACCAAAATTACCTGCCAGGAACATGGGAATATATAATGGGTTGTGAAAACTGCCTTCGTATAATTGGCCGAAAGTTACTTTTATGAAGCAGATTAAAGAGAAGAAAACTGCTAAAAAAAATGTAGTTATCTTTGACATTAACAAGATACAAACCTAAGTTTAAGAAAGTTTCATAAATGATTATATATTTGATTTTATGCACATTCATCCGTTTAAAAATTTGCATATTATCCAAACAAATATATTTTTGTGATGTTTATTAAAAAAGATTCATGGCTTCCCTGTTAGAATTGATAGAAAACCTTGAAAAGAAAGCCGATTTGATTATAAAAAAAAATCTGGCCTTGCATGAAGAAAATGCTCATCTCAACAGTGAATGTGATAAACTGAACAATAGAAGCACTGAGCAAAAAAAAATTATTGAAGAAATAAAAGAGAAAAATAAAATGCTTAAATTAGCAAAATCGTTGAGCGAATCTAATGAGAGATCAACGGATATAAAGTTAAAAATAAACGAATTAGTGCGGGAATTAGATAAGTGTATAGCACTTTTAAACAGGTAATATTTTTTAAATTTACTCTTGTATGAGAGAATTATCAATAAAGGTAAATATTGCAAATAGAACATATCCTCTGAGGATTAAATTTTCCGAAGAGGAAAACATTAGAAAAGCAGCAAGCATGATTGACAAGAATATAAAGGATTTACAGTCAAATTATGCAGTAAGAGATCATCAGGATTTATTGGCGATGACAGCTTTGCAATATGCATCACAAGTGTTGAATGGTGTTAAAAATACCAATGAGGATGAAAGAATTGTTCAGAGAATTGAGACATTGAACGAGAAATTGGAGAATTGCCTGAGTGAGAGTTAACGTTCTTTACATAAACCCGGAATTCCGGGTACTATGCACGCCCGCATAGATTCATTCACGTTTGTAAACTCAACAGTATTCAAATTGGGGTGCTTGTTCATAAGCATGTAAAACAGGCCTATTTAATTCTCATAACAGAGAAGATTTTTTTGATGTAAATTAAAAAAACGGAGGACGTTTGAAATGTTTGACAACCTCAACCATTCTTTTCCCGGGTTTACACAACTTTTTTGAATTTATGCGGGTTTTTTTTATCTGAAGCTACAAGGATGTATTCTTCGGATAGTGGATAATTAAATACTATTGAAAATGGAAATACTTGAAATTACTGGAGGTATTATAGCGGGATTGGTTTGTGGTGTTATCATCACTTCAACTTTTTTAAAAAAAACTTTGATTAAAAAGGGAGAGGCAGTGTTGAAAAAAGCCGAAGCAGATGCAGATGTAATAAAAAAAGAAAAGATTCTTCAGGCAAAAGAGAAGTTTTTACAATTGAAGGAAGAACATGAATCATTAATTAATAACCGCAACAGGCAAATCTCGCAAACTGAAGAAAAACTTAGACAAAAAGAAAGCATTATAAACAAAAAACTTGCTGAAGTAGGGAGACATGAGAAGGAGGTTGAAACGATTAAGAAACAGTTGAGCGAACAACTTGATATTTTAAATACACGACAGGTAGAGATGGATAAATTACGCTCTGAGCGGGTAGGGCAACTGGAAAAGATATCAGGTATATCTGCTGAAGAAGCAAGAGATATGATGATGAAGGTATTAAAAGATGAAGCAAGAACCAATGCCAATGCCGAAATCAAAACCATAATGGATGAAACCAAAATAACTGCATCTAGAGAAGCGAAGAAAATTGTTATTCAGGCAATACAAAGGCTTGCAACGGAAGAGGTAGTAGAGAATTCTGTATCCGTTTTTAATATTGAGAACAATGATTTGAAAGGTAGAATAATTGGTCGTGAAGGCCGAAATATCAGGGCTATGGAAGCAGCAACAGGAGTGGAAATAATTATTGATGATACGCCAGAAGCAATTCTCCTTTCTTGTTTCGATCCGGTAAGAAGAGAAATAGCAAGACTTGCCATGCATCAACTCGTTTCGGATGGCAGAATTCATCCGGCAAGAATTGAAGAGGTGGTGAATAAAACAACAAGAAGACTTAATGAAGAGATTCTTGAAATAGGTAAACAAACAGCCATTGATCTGGGTATTCATGGTTTACATCATGAGTTGATCCGTTATATTGGTAAAATGAAGTACAGATCATCCTATGGGCAGAACTTGCTGCAACACTCGCGGGAGACAGCTAATTTATGTTCAATAATGGCAGCCGAACTCGGACTTAATCCGAAACTTGCAAAAAGGGCAGGTCTCCTTCATGACCTGGGAAAAGTATCTGACGAAGAATTAGAATTGCCTCATGCTGTTTATGGGATGAAATTGGCAGAAAAATATGGTGAACGAACTGAAGTCTGTAATGCAATTGGATCACATCATGACGAAGTGGAGATGAATAGTCTGATTGCACCAATAGTTCAGGTTTGTGATGCAATATCGGGAGCCAGACCGGGCGCAAGGAGAGAAGTATTGGATTCGTATATACAGAGGTTGAAGGATTTGGAAAGTATTGCGATGGCAAACGAAGGAGTAGAAAGGGCCTATGCAATTCAAGCGGGACGAGAGCTAAGAGTAATGGTTGCAAGCGAAAAGATGTCTGATAAAGATGCAGAGATGTTGTCGTTCAATATTTCTCAGAAAATTCAAAATGAAATGACGTATCCGGGACAAGTTAAAGTAACAGTTATCAGGGAAGTCAGGGCAATCAATTATGCAAAGTAATCTGATGTTTCTCAACTTGAACAAATGAAAATTGTCAATTCAAATATCCTGGTTACAGGTGGTGCCGGCTTTATTGGTTCTAACCTTTGCGAAAAACTCTTATCACAGAATAATGTTGTTACATGTTTTGATAATTTTTCTACCGGAAAAGTAGAAAATATAGATTCTTTCATGCATAATTCAAACTTTAGATTGATCAAAGGAGATGTCAGGAATATTGAAGATTGTCAGAAAGCTGTTGATGGGGCGGATATTGTTTTACATCAGGCGGCTCTTGGATCTGTTCCGCGTTCTGTTCACGATCCAATCACCACCAATGAAGTGAATGTAAATGGATTTCTCAATATGTTATGGGTTTCTAAAGAGGTCGGAATTAAAAGATTTGTGTTTGCTTCTTCTTCAAGCACCTATGGTGACTCTGATGAAAAGCCAAGTGTTGAAGATAATATTGGTCATCCGCTTTCACCATATGCTGTCAGTAAATTAACAAATGAACTCTATGCAAATGTTTTTTCAACGCTTTATGGACTTGAAACTATAGGATTGCGTTATTTCAATGTATTCGGCCCAAGACAGGACCCAAAAGGTAATTATGCTGCTGCTATTCCGAAATTTGCTGCATCTCTTTCAGAAGGTAAATCCCCTTTGATATATGGAGATGGAAAACAAACAAGAGATTTTACTTATGTAGATAATGTTATACAGGCAAATCAACTTGCCGCACTTACCGATAATCCTAAAGCTGTGAACCAGGTGTATAACATTGCATTTGGGAAGTGCATTGATATTAATGCTGTGCTTGTTCAAATGAAAAGAGTAATATCTGTCTATAAACAAGATTGTGCAGATGTTGAACCAATATATACAAAAGAGAGATCAGGCGAAGTGAAACATTCCTATGCATCCATAGATAAAGCGCGGCACCTTCTTGGCTATCATCCGGAATTTGATTTTGCCAGGGGATTGAAAAGTTATATAAAATGGCTCTTCCATAAAGACTTTTAATGATTTTTTATCAATACTGTTATAAAAGTTTGATGTAAGACAAGAAGGCAGTAATAACATCTGCTTTATTATATTCCTGCTCTTATTTTACTCAGAAAGAGGCTCCCGTTGATGACGGAGGAGCACTCCCCGATGATAGATTTTAACCAAATTCCCTGAAACTCTTATTTATTAACCTTTTAAACCCAAAGCTTTATGGTAAATACCGGCTGTTTTGCGAAGTTATATGAACATGAATTTTCACATCACAACCGCTGTAAATTCATAAAACGACACCTCACATCAGGCTTAATTGGATTCTTTTCTTCAAAAAAGAAGGGTTCCCGATTATAGTGACAGGTAGTTCATCAGTTACCGTTGTTACCCACCGTTTTCATTCTTTTCAACGTTGGAAAAGAAAACTCTTTGACAAGTTTTGGTTTGTGCGACTTGACAATGTGTATGGCTTTATGGACTTGGTTCTATTCCCGTTGTGCAAGGACTGTCCTCACAATTTTTACAACTTGTGTTTTTTGCCATTTTCGATATGCGTTCACTATACTTACAAGAGTAATAACAAAAATTAATGGTTTAGCTACATTTAAGTAAGAACTACCAAACATATTTATATAAACAATTGCTATTGGCGATCCACAGCAACCTATCATAAAACAACCAAATGTAGCCAACAGAGCTGAAAATGTAACATCTCTAAAAATCCTGTTATTCCTTTTTTTCTGTCTATTTTCAGAAACTGATTTAACGTCTGCCAATTGAAGTTTTGGAGCTAAATTTTTACTAACCCATAAAAAATGAATAATCAAATATAACAATAAAAAACCTCTGCTGGTTGGCGAAAGGATTTCTTCTTTTTTTCCTGCCTTCAGGGTTGACAAAGTTTATTGAACAGACCTAATAAATTTTCTTATTTTGTGTGTTAGGAGCGCATCGTCTTTTAAAATTTATAAATTAGCATTATGAAAAATATCATATATCTTCTTTTTTTTCTGCCTGGTTTTCTGATTGCCCAGGTTAATTTTACCGACTCCAATCTACCGATTATATTAATCAACACAAACAATCAGACAATTCAAGATAACATCCGGATTGTTGCTAATATGGGCATCATTTATAATGGACAGGGAAATAGAAATTATATCACCGACATTCCAAATAATTATGATGGTTATATAAGCATTGAGATAAGAGGATCTACATCACAACAATACCCTAAAAAATCATATGGACTGGAAACACAGGACTCTTTAGGTAACAACAACAATGTTTCTCTGCTTGGAATGCCGATAGAAAATGATTGGATTTTATATGCCCCATATCCTGATAAAACGATGATAAGAAATGTATTTGCCTATAAATTATTTGAGAAAATGGGACATTATAGCCCGAGAACCAGGTATTGTGAGTTGCTGATTAACGGGGAATATAAAGGTGTTTATGTTTTACTTGAAAAAGTTAAAAGGGATAAAAATCGTGTTGATATTGCCAATCTGCATTATAATGATACCATAGGAAATGAACTTACAGGAGGATATATTATTAAAGTTGATAAAACTACTGGCAGCGGGAATTCTTCATGGACTTCTCCTTATGATCCTAAAGTTATTTTCCAGTTTCAGGATCCGCAGGATGATAGTTTAAGGCAAATTCAAAAAGACTATATTGAGGGTTTTGTTACAGATTTTGAAGATGCCATGTGGGGAGCAGATTTTGCAGATACCGCACTCGGATACAGACCATACATTAATGTGTATTCCTTCATTGATTTCATTATTATGCAGGAACTGGGCAGAACGGTTGACGGATATCGATCCAGTTGCTTTCTCTATAAAGATAAGGATTCAAAGGATTATAAGTTGCATGCAGGACCAATGTGGGATTTTAATCTTTCTTATGGAAATGCTGATTATTGTGATGCATATTTACAATATGGCTGGCAATTTAATTTCAATTCAGTTTGTCCGTATTTTAGTTCTTCGGTTCCTTTTTGGTGGGGAAAATTTCAACAGGATACAGCTTTTGCGAATCAATGGAGATGCAGGTGGGAAGAGCTCCGGCAACAGTTTCTTAATGCTGACTCAATAAACTATTTTATTGATTCAGTTGCTTTACTATTGGATGAATCACAGCAGCGTAATTTTACAAAATGGCCAATTATAGGTCAATATGTAAACTGGAATTACTTTGTTGGCAATTCTTACCAGGAAGAAATAGATTACCTGAAAGACTGGACTAATAACAGAGCTATCTGGATGGATAACAACATTCCCGGAACTTGTTATTCAAATACCGGTATATGGAAGCCGGAACAATACTATTCCACAAAATTATTCCCAAACCCTTTTGACGATCATGTTTATTTCAGGTATTTCCTTAAAAATGGGGGGAAGATTTTAATTATGATAACCGATCTTTCCGGAAGGATTGTAGCGGTTCCGGTGAATACATATCAGAAAAGAGGAAATCATGAAATACGATGGGAAGACCAAAGTGAACAGGGGCAGGAATTATCTCACGGTTTTTATTTTTGGCAATTGATTCAAGATGGTAAATTGATTCAGACATCTAAAATAATAAAGAAATAAACTTGCAATAAGTCATATAAAGTACTCATTTATAATTACAAGATAATTAGTATATTTGATTAAACCATTATTAACAAAAGTGTCTAAATAGATTGAATAAGTTTAACCAAACAAAATAATCATGAAAATTAAAAGAACCAGATTTCTCATTTTATGCTTGTTTTCAATATTCTTTATGCAGTTGAAAGCTCAACCGGTTTTAAGAAACAAAGCACATCATGTATTAAAAAGAACAACCATGGTAATTTTGGCTGCTCAAAGAACTGTAAGAACTCACAAAGTTTACACGGGTAATTTAAGCCGCTCTGTGGCTCATCAACGTCTTGCCAGAAGATTATTTATCAGGCATAAGTACGTTCGGGCAATTCATCATTCCAGATATGCAAGGCTTCTTGCAATAAAAGCTATCAGGGCTAATAGGGGAGTGGTTGATAAAACCTGGGAATTTGATAATATTGAACAAGATCTTGGCAAAAATACTCCAGATGATAAGGCATTAGATAATGAATTAGAAAAAGAAATGCCCGGAGTTTCGATGAAGGATGAGGATATTGTAGGGGCTAATCTCGAAGACATTGATATATCTGACATTGAACCACAGAATTATAAGGGGAAATAGCAGGATTATTGTTACTGTTCGAGTCGCTATGGAGCAAGGGCAAAATAGGGCTGTTTGTTGAGAGCTAAAACTCTGCA
>CAZUDW010000094.1:0-11001 GCA_964619305.1 uncultured Flavobacteriales bacterium | reverse complement strand
AGGTAACGGGAGACAGTATCGTTTCCTAAACCCCACTGCCTTTATCCAGACCGTTCAGGCGCAATAGAAAATGGACCGACCCGTTAGACGATAATGAGAACAATAGCGACACTTATCCTGCTAACAACACTTACGACTGGACAAGGACAAAGCAGGTGGACAATCGGAGTAGTTGCCACTCCATCCCTGATAAAGGCTGCGGACTACAATAGCGACTACTCAAGACTTGCTCCGACCTACGGACTTGGCATTTCAAGCAATTACTCCCTAAACGACAGATTGTTTCTCAACAGCGGACTAACTTACAAGGTAAAAAGAGACTTTGCCAAAGACATTCCAGAGCTAAAATTCTCATTTGACAGTAACAACAACATTATCAAGGACACTATTGGATACTTCAAAGCAACAACTAATCTTTCCTTTATCAGTTTTCCATTGACAGTCAATTACAAACTTATGCCCGGCAACACCAAGACAACTTTGTTTCTTTCGATAGGCATTGAGGCTAACTATCTCGTTAAATCAGTTCAAATCCGCTACCTGACAGAGGAGACAGAGACGACAACTTGGACAAACAATGAGTTAAAAGCCTTTTTTGATGGGGGTATTAACGTTGGTATTGGACTGCTCCACAACCTGACACCCAACCTGACAATGATGATTAAACCAGAGTACTCGCTTGACTTAGTGACCTCCCGGTACTTCTTACCTTCATCGTTCCACAGTTTGACACTCAACTTGCAAATGCAATACAGAATAAAACATAAAGAAATAACTACTGCGCCCATCAAAGGCTAAGAAAACACCCGAAGGGCGGTTTCGGGCAAAACGTGCCCGAACAATCCCTTAATGCAATTTGGTCACGTGCTGTTGGTCTTTTAAAAAAAATCAATAAATTGCATTTTTTTCCCGCACGTAACTGCGTTTAGCGGGGCATTGTGTGCAAGCTAAAAAAAATGTTTATCTTAAAAAAGAAAATAAAAATGAACACTTCAAAAAGATTAATTAGAATGTCATTAGCACTTGGAATTATAACCCTGATAGGGCTATTTGTTTCGGTATTTGCACTAACGGATATTTATCACAATAACGAACCAAATCTAAATATGGAGTGGAACATTGTCAGGACAAGTTTTTTGTTCACTTTAATGTATGTTGTCATATCGTCAATAACTATATGGAAAGTTAGCAAAAAATGATATTTACATCATTAATAAATTAAATACTTGACCTTTATGGGAAAGTAAAGAACAATGCCAAACTTTAAGACTGTGGACGACTATATCACCTGTCAATATTATAAAGTTCCTTCTTTTACACTTGTCCCCAGAACAAAGCCCTAGCAAAAAAGGATGATAGTCGCTTATGCGAAATATGTAAATTTTACCCTTTTCAAGCCACAATAGACCATTTTACAGATGAGCTAAAAAATTTTAAATTGGGAAAAAGGGACTGTTAAGTTTACATATTATAAACCATTGCCAAAAGATCTGAGCATCCGGTGCATTAACCAACATATCGTTCGCATCAAATAAGACAGCATATTTCCGTATGAATTTCATACTTTCGCGTCTTAAGTTCAAGATAGCGTGATGAGCATACAGGATATAGATACCCTGATTAAAGAAGTAAAATCATTTAAACCCGATTCAGCGGAGGCAATGGAAGCATTCCGGCTGAAATACCTTGGGCAGAAAGGGATCATAAAATCACTTTTCATTGAGTTCAAAAACATTCCACGGGAAGAAAAGAAATCTGCGGGCCAACGGATCAATGCGCTGAAAAACGAGGTGCAGGAAAAGATCGATCAATACCTCCCGGTATTGAAACCTGTGAAAGATCCCATCAGCACTCCGGACCTGAGTATGCCCGGAGAGCCTTGTGAGCTTGGTGCACGACACCCAATCTCCGTTGTCTGCAATGAAATTACACAGATCTTTGCACACCTGGGATACATCATCGAAGAGGGGCCGGAAATAGAGGACGATCGGCACAATTTCACATTTCTTAATTTTCCACCTGATCATCCGGCCAGGGATATGCAGGATACTTTTTTCGTAAGACGCAATCCCGATATGATGCTGCGCACACATACATCTTCAGTCCAAATCAGGGTGATGGAAAGACAAAAGCCTCCCATCCGCATCATCTGCCCGGGAAGGGTGTTCCGCAACGAAGCCATTTCTGCCAGGTCTCATTGCATCTTCCACCAGGTTGAAGGCCTGTATATAGACAAAAATGTATCATTTGCTGATCTGAAACAGACCTTGTTATATTTTGCACGTGAGTTTTTTAGCGGAGATACGGAAATAAGGATGAGACCTTCGTATTTTCCATTTACCGAGCCAAGTGCAGAAGTGGATGTTTCCTGCAGCATGTGTGGGGGAAAAGGTTGCAATGTGTGTAAAAATTCAGGCTGGCTGGAGATCATGGGTTGTGGTATGGTTGATCCCAATGTGCTTGATAATTGTGGTATCGATAGTAATATCTACACGGGTTTTGCCTTTGGAATGGGAATTGACCGTCTGGCAATGCTGCGATATAAAGTGAATGATATTCGACTGTTTTTTGAGAATGATATGCGTTTTCTGAAGCAGTTTACATCGGCTCCATTTCAAACCAACTGACCCTGACCGGGTTTAATCACGAGACATAATCCTGATCTCTACTCTTCTGTTGGCAGCAGATTGCTGTGCATTATCCGGATGTGGATAGATCATTCTGGTATTGCCGTAACCTTTGAATGTCATCCTGCTTTTAGGAACATCTTTAAGCACAAGATAATAGTAAACGGCAGCAGCTCTGTCTTTGGATAATTGCCTGGCTTTTTTGTTATTGCGCTTTGCATTCACATGTCCCTGTATCTCAATATTAACATCAGGGTTCTGCATAAGGAAATCCAAAAGTGTCTTCAGCGCACTTTCTGAATTGGGTAATATCTCAGCTTTATCACCTTTGAAATAAATATCATTTAATGTGATCTTCTGTCCCTCTGCAATAGGTTCAAGAGCAATATCAATACGGATATTTTCTGATTTGGAACCCGTTACAATTCTTTTCGAATAATACATGTACCCTTTTTTGTTGCAATTAATGATATAGGAACGATATTTTTTCATTTCCAGCAAAAATGTGCTTGTATCACTGATCTTCAATGCTTGCTTTCCGGTACCAAATATCTCCAGATTTGCGTTGATAGGATTGTCTGTTTTTGCATCTGTGATGTAAATGCTGAGTTCCCCTGCTTTTGCCGATAACATTTCTTCCAGTTTTTTCTGTCCTTCCAGTACAGAGTTTCGAGCTACTTCTTTTCGTGTGTAATGTAATTTCAGAGTATGTCCCGTTTTATGTTTCCGGAAATGATCCACAACGAGGTAATAATTTTCTCCTTTCAATACCTGTATGGAAGAACTAAAAACATCCCCGGGTCCTCCGTGTACGAATTTTTGTGTTGCCGACATCCTGAGTCCTGTAATACCATCATGTAAGGAATCAACCCTCGAAATGTTTGTCCTCAACGGGAGAACCGCATTCTGTGCCAGTTTATCACAAAAATTCTCACCTTCCTCTCTGAATAGAAGAAAATCAACATCATCAGCGGCATGAACAGGAATGAGTTCCAGATTAAGCAAAGCATTGTAAGGAACAATAAAATGATACCAGACGGTATTGTGCTCTGTATAAAAGAAGTAAAGATTCTGGTCATCACCATTTGATACTTCTTTTATTTTCCCTCCTCCTCGTGGCGCAGTTACAGGTCCATAGACCGTATCAGTGCCTATATTTATTGCGTGCAAACAATCACCACAACCGGGAGGAAGTTTTATCAACTGGGCATTAGTAAAAACCGGAAAGAATAAAATCAGAACAGCAGAAATAAAACGCATGAGCCAAAAATGATAAATCTTATTTGTAATTCAGGTGAGTAGCCAACCATTTCTCCACATCTTCAAGTGAATATCCTGTCCTGGCTGAATAACTCTCAACCTGGTCTCTTCCTATTTTTCCCAAACCGAAATAACGGGCATCAGGATGAGCAAAATAATAACCGCAAACAGATGAGAGGGGATACATCGCCATATTTTCAGTTAATTGAATGCCAGTATTTTTTTCAACATCAAGCAGTTTCCATATCGTCTTTTTTTCAAGATGATCAGGACAGGAAGGATAACCCGGAGCAGGTCTGATACCGCTATATTTTTCTTTGATCAAGGCAGCATTATCGGGATTTTCATCGGGTTGATAGCCCCAGATTTCTTTTCTCACTTTCAGATGAAGCAACTCGGCAAATGCTTCGGCAAGACGATCTGCAAGTGCTTTCAGCATGATGAGGTGATAATCGTCCTGTTCTGTTTCAAAATGAGCGATCCATTTCTCAATCCCCAGACCACTTGTAACTGCAAAAGCTCCAATGTAATCCTTTATACCAGAGTTTTCAGGAGCAATAAAATCCGATAAAGATAAGTAAGGTGACTCAGCGGATTTTTTGAATTGCTGTCTCAAGAAATGAAAACTTGCCTGATTCTCACTCCTGCTTTCATCCTTATAAACGATCACATCTTCTCCTACTGAGTTGGCCGGCCATATACCTGCCACTGCTTTGGCTTCAAGCCATTTCTCTGATGTAATTCTGTCCAGCAGTTTCTGTGCATCTGCATACAATTCAGAGGCTTGTACACCGATGCGTTTATCTTCCAGTATATGCGGAAATTTACCCTTCAATTCCCAGACCTGAAAAAAGGGTGTCCAGTCAATGAATGGTAGGATCTCTTCTAATGCAATTTCATTAATAAGTGTTATTCCCTGTTTTGCAGGCTTGCAGATATCCTCCTGTTTAAAGGATATTTTCAAATTGTGTTTCTCCGTTTCCTCAAATGGGGTGTATCCTTTTTCACGTCTGCGTGCAATATAGTGTTCGCACAATTCATTATAATCCTTATTAATCTTATCAATAAAATCAAGCTTATTCTCAGCATTCAGCAGATTAGATGCAACAGAAACAGCGCGTGAAGCATCAAGTACATGCACCACGCTACCAGAATATAAAGGATTGATCTTTACGGCTGTGTGCACCCTGGATGTCGTTGCTCCTCCTATGAGAAGTGGGATTTCAATTCCTTCCCGCTTTAGTTCGGCAGCGTTGAATTCCATTTCATGTAAAGACGGTGTAATCAGTCCGCTTAATCCTATAATATCTGGTTGCTCTTTTTTGATTGCCTCAATGATTTTTTCACAAGGAACCATTACCCCCAGGTCAATGATCTCGTAATTGTTACAAGCCAAAACAACTGAAACAATATTTTTCCCAATATCATGCACATCACCCTTCACTGTTGCCAAAAGCACTTTACCGGCAGTATTATTTTCATCTTTTTTCTTATCTTTCTCAAAAAAGGGCTGCAGAACGGCAACTGCTTTTTTCATCACCCTGGCACTTTTCACCACCTGTGGCAGAAACATCTTTCCAGCAGCAAATAAATTTCCCACCTTATTCATGCCATCCATCAAAGGGCCTTCAATGACATTTATAGGTCGTTCCATTTTATTAAGAGCCTCAATTGTATCTTCCTCTATATATTCAATGGTACCGTTAATTAAAGCATGTGATAATCTTTTTTCCACTTCCTGCTGCCGCCATTCTGCTTGCTTTACACTCTTTTTTTTACTTTCGGAAACCTGTGCTACATAAGCAAGCAGGTGATCGGTGGCATCATCCCTGCGGTTCAGTAGAACATCCTCTACCTTCTCCAGCAATTCTTTATTTATATCCTCATAAATACCTATCATTCCTGCATTCACTATACCCATATCCAAACCGGCATTGATAGCATGGTAAAGAAATGCCGAATGTATTGCTTCACGTATCACATTATTCCCTCTGAAAGCAAATGACACATTGCTGATCCCACCACTACAAAGTGCTCCCGGAAGATTTTCTTTTATCCATTTCACTGCATTGATGAAATCAACAGCATAATTGTTGTGTTCGCTGATGCCTGTTCCAACGGTCAATACATTAGCATCCATGATAATATCCTGTGGTAAAAAACCAACCTTCTTCGTCAGTATGTCATAGGCTCTTTTACATATTGCTGTTTTTCTATCAAAAGTAACTGCCTGTCCTTCCTCATCAAAAGCCATCACCACCACTGCAGCGCCATATCTCTTTATCAATTCGGCTCTCTGAATAAAAACTTCCTCACCCTCCTTCAAACTGATGGAGTTCACCACTCCTTTGCCCTGCAGGCACTGTAACCCTGCTTCTATAACCTTCCAATCAGATGAATCTACCATTATCGGAACTTTTGATATTCCCGGATCAGATGCAAGAATATTGAGGAATTTTCTCATAACGGCCGGGGAATCAAGCATGGCTTCGTCCACGTTCACATCCAGCATCTGTGCACCGTTTTCTACCTGTTGCAATGCCACGCTTGTAGCTTCTTCATAATTTTCTTCTGCAATAAGACGGGCAAATTTTCTTGAACCCGACACATTTGTTCTTTCCCCTATATTCACAAAATTGGAATTTTCAAAAAGGAGTAAAAGCTCTAATCCGCTGAAAGCCGGATATCTTTTGAGACTCGGCAGTTTTCTGGCCGGATACCTGTTAACCATAGCGGAAATAACAGCAATATGTTCAGGAGTTGTACCACAGCAACCGCCAATAATATTTACCAGACCCTTTTCCAGATATTGCTCAAGTTGTGCTGCATGAGATTCAGGTGTCTCATCATAAAGCCCAAACTCGTTTGGCAAACCTGCATTGGGATATGCAATCACATACTTGTCGGTTTTGCCCGATAATTCCCTGATATGTGTAAATAATTGTTTTGCACCTAACGCACAATTAAACCCTATGGCGAGCAGATCGGCATGAGCTACTGATATGAGGAATGCTTCTACGGTTTGCCCTGAAAGCGTACGTCCGCTGGCATCCGTTATCGTACCGGATAAAACGATCGGTATCCTAATATTTCTTTCGGAAAATACTTCTTCAATTGCAAACAGAGCGGCTTTGGCATTTAAGGTATCAAAAACGGTTTCTATAAGCAGCAGATCAACACCACCGTCAAGTAGTCCGCGTACCTGCTCTGCATAAGCAATACGTAAATCATTAAAAGTAACTGCCCTGAATCCCGGATCATTAACATCGGGCGACAAGGAAGCTGTCCTGTTTGTCGGTCCCAATGCACCTGCTACATATCGCTGCTTTACATTTTGTGTTTTTTTGAAAGCATGAACAGCTTCTTTTGCGAGCCTTGCTGAAGCAAAATTCATTTCATATATGATATCTTCTAATCCATAGTCAGCTTGCGATATACTGTTTGCAGAAAAAGTATTGGTCTCTATGATGTCTGCTCCTGCCTTCAGATAAGCCTGATGAATTTCTGATATAATCTGTGGTTTAATGATAGAGAGCAGATCGTTGTTGCCGTTCAAAGGAATGGGATGATTTTTGAAACGTTTGCCACAGAAATCTCTTTCTTCCAGTTTATAGCGTTGAATCATAGTACCCATCGCACCGTCAAGGACAAGTATTCGTTTCTTTAATATTTCACTAATGGCCTCCATCCGTTTTCAGATATTCCTGTACATACGGTTACAATGATGTTTGAAATCAGGCCAAAAGTAAGAAATTCATCTGCCGCCAATATTGCAAATGAATATAATGAACATATTGCAGGCATTGATGGAAAAGAGCTAAGATATCATACTGTAAACAAATCTGATTATAAAAGCATTTATCAACTTATTATCAATAATTCTGAGAATAATTTATCTTTGCGCCTCTAAATAAAAATGCATGTCCGGCAAGAAACTTAATGAAACTCTGGTAGATGTTGAGGAAGTATATTCCAAAACAGAAAAATATATTGAAGAAAACCAGAAAAGCCTGAGCATTATCGTAGGTATTATCGTTATCTTAGTTGGTGGTTATTTCGGGTATAACAAATTTTACATTGAACCACAGGCTGAGGAGGCGATGCAGTATATGTGGAAAGCCCAGCAGTATTTTGAACAGGATTCTTTCCGCCTTGCACTGAAAGGTGATGGGATGAATTTTGGTTTTGAGTACATCGCAGATGAATACAGCATGACAAAACCCGGCAACCTGGCAAATTATTATTGCGGGATATGCAATATGCAGATGGGTGACTTCAACAAAGCAATTGAATACCTTACAGAGTTTGATAGTGATGATGAAATGGTTGGCCCAGTGGGTGTGGGATGTTTAGGTGATTGTTATATGGAATTGGGAAATACTGAAAAAGCATTAGAATTCTACAACAATGCGGCCAATAAAAAAGACAATGAATTCACAGCACCAATATATTTAAAAAAGGCAGGACTTGCCAATGAATTGCTTGGTGATTATAACTCTGCAAAATCTGCATATGAGCGGATAAAAAAAGATTATCCGAATTCAGACCAGGCCAAAGATATAGACAAATACATCGCTAAAGCCGAAGGACTGTTATCTAAATAAATCCGATGTCAACAAAAGACCGGTGGCTATCCAAATCCAATTCAAATGAACTTCCGGATGCACGGGGTTTGAAATTTTGCATAGTTGTTTCTGAATGGAACAAGGAGATCACATCTGCCTTATTAAAAGCCGGAAGAGATACTTTGTCTGCTTGTGGAGCAAAAACAAATTACATCAAAACCGCTTATGTTCCAGGAAGTTTTGAACTGCCACTAGGAGCTCAACTGATGATTGAAAAACATAAGCCGGATGCAGTTATTTGTATCGGTTGTGTGATTCAAGGCGAAACACGCCATTTTGAATTTCTTTGCCAGTCCATTTCTCAGGGGATCAAAGATGTTGGATTAAAATACAACACTCCTGTCATTTTTGGTGTACTTACTGCAGACAATTTACAACAAGCGCAAGATCGCAGCGGAGGGAAGTATGGAAACAAAGGATCAGAAACTGCCATAAGTGCTGTAAAAATGGCAAGATTGCTACATTCATCATAATCTTTTCCAATATTATTTCATGTATTTAACGTGCTGAATGGATTTATTGGTTTTCCAGATTGCAACTAAGCTGCTAGTTAAAACGTCAATTATCCGGAGCATTTAAGTTTTATAATTACAACAAGAACAGTATCGCTGCCATACGCTGGGGTGATAAAATATATGACTCTTATCAGATAAGTAATCACTACCAGGAAAAAAAGTCATTACATCCTTTTTTTGTTTTGTGTAAGGAGAAGATATTTAATAAAACAGAAAAGCAATAAATCTTACATACGTTACTTACTCCTGCCGTTCGGTTTTCCATACCTATGCCTCCTCAGTACTTTTGTATTATCAAATCAAACAAATGAGGAACCAAATTATGAAGAATAAAGTTTTACAAATACTTACTGTAATCACATTCATTACAATCAACACTGTTATATATGCACAATCTAATGCATTAAAGGTAAAAATTACTGCTCCAAACAATTACTATGATGAAACAATAATAAGGTTTCTACCGAACGCTACTCAAAGTTTTGACAGCAATTTCGATGCATGGAAATTATTCAGTCCAAATCCATCAGTGCCAAGCATATACACAGAAACACCTGAGGAATATGCTCTCTCGATAAATACACTTCCTTATTTAAAACAGGATGTATCTACCGATCTTTTTACATGGGTGAACAGTGATGGCGACTATACTTTTCTTTTTGAAGAAGTTTTTCCCTTTGATCAAGGCGTTTCATTGATTATGTTTGACAAGTCAACGAATATGATTTATGATCTAAGACAAAACAATTCAGCGATTATACACCTCACCGCTAACCAGGATAGTAGTGCACGTTTTGAACTGTACTTCTCTTATCCTGTAATTACAGAAATATTCGATGAAAGTTGTTTCAACACTCAGGATGGAGCATTACTCATAAGCGATAAAGGAAACAAGGACTGGAATTATCAACTTAAAGACCCGGATGGCAATATAATTTCCTCAGGCAATCAAATAGCTGATTCCGTTTACATTACTAATCTGAGTGCCGGTGATTATACCCTGATTTGTTCATCATTCTACACAAGTACCGATACTTTGCAGTTACAGATATCATCACCTGATGAAGTAATAGCAGACGCATCTGCTGATAATTCTACTGTTTATCTGAGCCAGGGTGCCTTCGTTCAATTCTTCAATAACAGCAGTGGTGCCAACGAATATTTGTGGGATTTCGGAGATGGAAATACATCAACAGATATACAACCAATGCACACTTACAACCAGGAAGGCACATACCCGGTAACACTTCAGGCATATAACGGTAATTGCAACGATATCACTACACTCCTGATTGATGTTATAGATGATGTAACCTTCACCGGAGAAATCGTAGCAAATAATGACATTAAAATGTGGGTCAGTGATCGTAAACTGATGATCAATCATGGAATGAACGATTTAAAGGATATGAATATCTCAATCTATAATCTATCCGGACAATTGATTAGTCAAAACCTCTTAAAAGGACAGAACAACAGTATCGCTCAGATAAGCATTGATAATTTTGAAGAAGGTATTTACCAGGTGATACTCAGTTCAACCAACAGGAATTACAGTCAAAAACTATTTATTGGTAACTGATGTTTCGCAGTTTTTACCGGCATTTTGCATTTGGGTGATAATAACTGCTTCAATTCTGCACTGGCATTTCTCATAGCCACTATTCTTATGTAATTCTTTATCAAAGTAATTGAGTCTGTCAGTATCCGAATAGGGTCTAGTTAACTGTGTCAACCCTCTTATCCTGTGAATCGGGTGATTTGGGACAATTTTACGACATATAACTTACGATTAAATGGGACCTTTAAGAATAAATATCAATTCATAACAGCAGCTATGTTCTTTTCTATTCTACCGCAGAAGTAACTACTCTGATACTAAAACCAATAGATAATACATTAAAACAGGTGGTGAATCTAAAAAGTTAATAGTTTAAGTGAAATAGCTAATGCCCAACGGTGTGTTCACTAACC
>CAZUDW010000093.1:0-11116 GCA_964619305.1 uncultured Flavobacteriales bacterium | reverse complement strand
GAAAAATCCAGCAAACAAAAAGACAAAGAAATAGCGAAATTTAAAGCTAAAATAAAAAGAAAACACTCAATGGTCAGAGTTAGTTTCATCTTAATTTTAATAGCGGGGATGTTCGGCAATTCTTTCTGCCAGGATTCCATTTTTACTAAAAAAAGATGGCAGGTAGAAGGCGGGGTTAATATGCTTATACCTATACGAAATTACACTGAAGAATTTAGTTACGATCATTACTTTGGGAAATTTGATGTTAAGCCGAATTTTACAGCAAATAATTTTTTTGTTGATTTCAATTACCGCCATACTTATTATAAAAAAGGCAAAAAATCATTTTTCGGAACAAGAATGGATATCGGATACGAGCATTTGACACGGAAACAGGAAAAAGAAGGATATTGTTATGGTTACGGTAAATATTTTGAAGGAACCAAAATCACTACCGAAAAAGTTGATTATTTATTTTTAGAATTTGCTTTAAATCATAACTTTTTGGTTAAGAAAAAGGCATGGATTACTAACCAAATTGATTTTGAATTTGATTTTTCTTTAAATCTAATATATCTAAATTTAAAATATAGTGGTTATATGTGGTGGGGACCATCATTAAATATGACTTATCAATTACAGGCGACTGTTCCATTAAACAATCGTATAATGCTGGTCTCGGGATTTGAAATTCCCTTGTTAATACAAATGAATTACAGAACTAGTCCATGGTTATCTTCTCCATATACAAGTTCAAGAGAGAAGTTTGCTTTTATCTTATTTCGCACCGGAATTATTTACGTAATATAGTCAAACAATGAAAAATGAAAAGGTTTATTATAGGTTACTTATCTTATTTTTTTAGTGATAATATTTGCGTTTTCCACATGCAAGAAGAGTAAATTAAGCCCAAATTGTTGGGGAAAGTTTGAAGATGCTCTGCTATCCAGATCCTTCAATATGTAATCCTTTTATAATAATAGAATCATCAAATGAAAGCAATATTATTGCTAACAATATTCCCAAAGAATTTCTGGTAGAAGAAGGGGATACAACTCCAGTTAGGATAAGATATAAATTAGTAGATGGGGCTATAAGAGTACCTCCTTGCGTAACTGCAAAAGATATAAAAATTGAATGTATTCAAAAAAGATAAATTCTTTTACACTATGATAACGCTGGCTTACCGCGATACCGCCAACAAAATACAAAAACAATCAGTCTTTGTTCTGAAAGCAACCTTTTTATTCTTTACCCGTCAATAACATAAATGTTATCCTTTCCCTTTTGTTAAAAAATTGCCGGGAATGTTTTTGGTATTGCTAAAATTGTTGTAGATTTGTAATGTCACCTAACACAATCATAATCCTATGTATCCGGTAAAAGAAAGGATATTTATCTTGCTTTCAACACTGTTGGTATTGTGTGTAAGCATGAACGGTTTCACTCAGGAAAAAGGAATCAGTCTGGTATCTTCATCAGACCAGTTTTCTACTTATAAATTCTATGTGCATGATGTTAATGTAAAGAACAAAGAGGGTTTTGTACGGGAATTTATGGTAAAAGAAGGTGTCGTTTCCTGTGATGTGGATCTGCAAAACGGCAGTGTTATGCTGACAGTGGAAAACGGTTTTGACATTAGGTTAATATATGACATAGCGGATTTTGCGGGGCATGGGGTAATCCTTCCTTCCATCAAAGGGAGCCACATATAAGCTATGAATAAAAAGGCGATACTTTTACTTCTGAATATTTCATTTTTACTATCGGTTTCAGGACAGGATTATTTTGTTACTGCTCCCTACACAAGCCCCTCAAGAAACACCTGCGGTGCGATAAACAACTGCGCTCTCAGAACTTCTGAAGACCATGAGTACCAGGTTACCATACCAAGCAACGGCACATGGACTTTCAGCCTTTGCGGATCCTCCTATGACACATGGCTTGCTGTGGGCACTGCTCTTTGCACCAGCAATATTGCTTTTAATGACGATTTCTGCGGTCTTCAATCGGAAGTGTCTGCAAACATCACAGCCGGCATCTATTACGTAACGGTAGAAGGATTCAGCGGTTGCGGGACCTATGTGCTGGACATATATAAAACAGGGGGGCCTGGAGAATCCTGTGCCAATCCTATCGTAATTCCCAGTCTTCCATTCTCACAGACCGGGAAAACGACCTGCGGATTTGGAGATGACTATTCATCTCTTGATGCCTGCCTGAGCAGTTATATGAATGGCGATGATTTTGTATATGAATATACACCATCATCTAACCAGACCATCAGTGTGACACTTTCAAATACAGGAAGTTATACAGGTGTTTTTATCACACAAGGATGTCCCGATGTAGGTACCTGTATTGCGTATGACACCCAATCCGGTGGAAATCCATCCATTTGTGCCGCTGCCCTGACAGGAGGAGTTACCTATTATATTATTGTATCCACCTGGCCATCGCCTCAATGCACTGCGTTTGATATTGATGTGCAGACAACAGTTGGTGTTGGAAGCGGTACTACTTGCGCCAATGCTACCGTGATTGGTTCATTACCTTATAACCAGGCAGGACTTACAACCTGTTGTTTCGGGGACGACTATTCATCTCTTGATGCCTGCTCGAGCAGTTATATGAACGGAGACGATTATGTGTTCCGCTATACCCCTTCAAGCAATCAGTCTATTGACATAACTCTAACGAATACCGGTACCTGGTGTGGGGTTTTTGTTACCCAGGGGTGCCCGAATACAGGTACATGCGTTGATTATGACACCCAATCCGGTGGCAACCCAACGCTAAGTTGCGTTGCTCTGACCGGAGGAATTACCTATTACATCATTGTGTCCTCCAGCCCATCGCCACAATGCATTCCTTTTGACATCAGTATCACACAATCTTTATCCACTGCCCCTGACTGTAATCTGAATTATGCCTGGTCTTTAATTACTTACAGTCCTTATAATTACAATACGGGGACTGTATTGTCTTTTCCTGATGATCAATTTGCACCAGGGTATACCCCACTGGGATTTGATTTTTGTTTTGACGGTGTGAAATACAACCAGATCCTGGTTTCTTCAAATGCATATATTCTCTTCCCTTCTTGTTATACTAATGTTCCCAACGGAAGCCCTCTCCCCGGAGGTTATTCACCCTGGGATATTGATCTCGCTATACCGAATACAACAGATGCTCCTACAAATGCTGTTCTTGGACCCTGGCATGACATCAACCCGGGTGCAGGAGGAACAATCAGGTATCAGAAATATGGCGTTACACCCAATCAGGTTTTTGTGGTTAAATATGTGAATATTCCAATGTTCGATTGTGAACTAAACAGTTCACTGAATTTTAACGGAGAAATCATGCTCTACGAAACAAGTAATTTAATTGAGGTGCATCTTGGAACAAAAAGAGTGTGTTCCACCTGGCCAACTGATGTGCCGGAAACTGCAATATTGGGTTTGCATAATTACAATGGCACCTTGGCTGTCGTGCCAACAGGAACCAATTATCCAAATTCATGGACAGCCACCAACCAGGCAGTAAGATTTACTCCTACTTGTCCGAGTTGTAACTCGATTCTTCCCATTGATTTGCTCTCCTTCACAGCAGAGCGTATCAACGATTACATTGAACTTAAATGGGAGACCGCCAGTGAAAAAAATGCAGATTATTATGTGCTTCAAAAATCCGGTGACAGGGATGTATTTTCGGATATTGCTACCATCCAGGCCGTTGGCAACTCCACAACTATCAGCAGCTACGCTAAGGTGGACAATAATCCCCTTGATGGAATTAATTATTATCGGCTTAAGGAAGTTGATAGAGATGGTAAAACGACATTCTCAAATGTTGTTCAGGAGATGTACCTTGCTAATTCTGAATTTGCTGTTTCCTCCATATACCCGAATCCGGCTGTTGATGATTTGTTTATAGATATAAACTCACGTTCATCCATGACACTCTTAATATCGGTAAACGATATTACAGGAAGACAGGTGATGACGACTGAAAGCAATATAGGGGCAGGTTTTAATAACATCGTACTGAATATCTCTGAACTTCCGAGAGGATGGTATAGTCTCACAATCGGCAGAGAAGATCAGGTGCTGGAGATCAATAATTTTATTGTAAAATAAAAGGAATATAACTATTCACCTGATCAATTTGTACTTTATTCGTGCCTCCTTTCTGTAGCAGGAATTAAAATGCCACCATTCCGTCTGGATATTAAAAAACCCGGCATCTTCCATCACATCCTTTAATAAATGTCGGTTTTCTAATTGTATTTTTGAAAGAAGTCCTGCTTCAAGCATTTGTTCTTCTCTGATCGGGTATGCCAATTCTCCGAAATAATCAAAATCGGTTCCCATATCAATGGGGGTTCCAAAACGATCGACAATGCCCACATCCACTGCAGCACCATAATTGTGCAGAGAGCCATATTTTGGGTTTGAAAGATATTTGATTTTTTCCTGTAAAGGCATTTTAAGGGCATTCCACATTTCATATTGAACATTCAAAGGTCGGGCTGCATCATAAACAATAATATTATAAGCAGGATATCTGGATTTGAGTAAAGATTGTGCAAGAAGCAGTTTTTCCGCTACATCGGGTTGCAGATAACATTTATTGAAGTTACCATAAAAATCGCGATGAAGGAAATTATTATCAGTAGAATAACGCAGTTCAACCACAATATCAGAATCCAATGAGGAGACATCGACCAGTCCCCCTGAAATAAGCCCAAGTTCAAATGTATCTGATTTAGCATTCGCAGTAGTAGGTTTCTCCTGTAATTGACTTAAAGATAAGGAATCTTCCATGGAAATCGTATTTTGTTGAGATGGTGTTTTTTGTATGCTTTGTCTGCATGATAAGCAAAAGAAAATAACCGCTAAAAAAACTCTGGAATTAATGACCATACATAAAATCCTTCTCACCAGCTTTGATCGGGATTGGCAAAATGTTTTCTTCAGGAGGTATCGGGCAGGAGAAATGCTCATTGTAAACACACCACGGGTTGCTTGCCAGGTTAAAATCAATAATTACATCCTCACTATCAGGTATCCAGAAATCAAGATACCTGCCATTTATATTAGTTTCGAGTTTAGATGTTTTGTCTTTGAATGGAATAAATAATTTGCCATCATAACTCTCCAATTTAGCTCCTACCACATTCTGATAAACAGCTAACTTATATTCAACACTATCAACAATAAATGTAATGGTACCATATTTTATATACATCGGCTTACGTTTTGTGGTAGTTTCCATTGCAAACGGCTTTTCGTCTTTAGATTTATGAAAAATTGCATGAAGCCTGTAATTTACATCAATCGGGAAATAGTCTAATTGTTTAAATCCTTTTTTATACTCAGGAGGAATTGGTTTTGAGTTTTTCTTATACTCTTTGTTTTTCTCTTTTCTTTGACTTTCAATCTCTTTAATATATGCAAGACTGTCATTCCCGCTTAGTTGCGAATACGATATACTATTAACGAATAAGGAGATACTGACCAATAACAAATACTTCATAATAATATTATTGTGATCTGATGGGATAAAAGTATAAAAATCAACTCATATCAAAACTATCTGTTACGGTTTTGCTGTTTTGTGAGCTTTCATATAGTATATGATCATCCCGAATCCACACATTATAAGACCTATACCAAAAAGAAACCAATTAAATCTTTCGGGTACATAACCATTCATATCTTCAAAAAGGGGGCTATTACCGGAAAGGGTCCATACATCGGAGAAGGAAGAGTTAGTTATCATTTGCCTGCAATAATCCCAACACCAGGAAACAATGATAACAATCGTACCTAAAATAAGCAATATCCATTCTGTGAAGCAAGATGTAACATTAGATTTTGTATTATCAACCTTTAGCAGAAATAATCCGAAAATTGCCATTCCAAGAGCGAGGATAATAGGTGTTATCACGGGCCCAGTCCAGGGTACAGGTATGAGAAATAAAACATCCCATGTTAAAAAAGATGTCGGCCATCCAAGAAAGATTTTTAAAAAAACATAGTAAAAAATATCCCAAATTGAAAAGCAATATAAAAACCAGGCAAACCGACTGATTTTATTTCTTCCCGCAATTATCGCAACTCCCAGTAGCATAATAACAGTTGCGATCTCTCTGTAAAACTCAACCATGACTAAATCATGGTCCATTGGCATTAGAGGAAAAGAGAATCCAGCCGGATAATAAATCTTTCTCAGGTAAATAACCACAGCACTTTCCAAATAGCCCATTGCAACGCTGAAAAAAGATATAGCTAAGAATTTAAGGAAGTCAATTTTAGAGTTGTTAAGCATTTATGAACATTTAAGAATCAAATATATTTAAAATTAATATGAGAGAGGATGAAACTAAGCCGATATATATCCGTATTTTTATCTTTTATATAACTGTATCCATAGTAAAATTATTGAACTTAATCTATTTTTATATTTATTAACTAAAGAAATTTGTATCTTAGAATCCTAAAAAAATTATCATGAACAATCTACGCAGAATAACTCCTTTTATTTTATCTCTAATTGTATCAATAACCGTTATGGGGCAAAAAACTAACAAGCTCCCTTATTACAATGGTACATTTACTGATTTTATAAACAACCATCCATACAATACAAGACCTCATTATACAGAAGAGGAGCTTGGTAAAATGAAAAAAGCAGATCGTCCTGATCTTGCAAGAGAGCAGGATTTTATGCTGACTTTAGATCCAAACCTCGGATATCCTCCACCATTTGGATTAATGCATGCATATCAGCAGACCGAGATCATTCGTTCACAAAGAGGAGCAATTACCGGTATCAACTGGACTGAAAGAGGTCCGGATAACGTGGGGGGGCGTTCACGCGCGCTAATGTTCGATCCGAACGATGGAACTGGTGAAACGGTTTTTGCCGGAGGCGTAGATGGGGGATTATGGAAAACAACAAATATCTCAAGCGGTTCTCCCAATTGGACTAAAATTGACGACTTCTGGGATAACATTGCAGTCACCTGTATTGCGTATGATCCGTCAAATACACAGGTGTTTTATGTTGGCACAGGTGAAGGTTGGTATAATGTTGATGCTGTGAGAGGTGCAGGAATATGGAAAACAACAAACGGAGGATCAACCTGGACACAACTTTCGAGCACTGCTACGGATGTCAACTTTGACTATGTCAATAAAATAGTCGTTAATAGCGCAGGTAAGGTATTTGCGGCAACAAGTAGTCAATATACCAATAGAGGTGGATTGATGATGTCGTCTGATGGCGGATCAAGTTGGAGTAAATTCACCGGTGATGGTTCTTCACCGGACTGGGCTGCAGATGTTGAGGTTGCAGCTAATGGTGATTTGTATGCAAGTTTTGGCGTCATGTATTCTGACGGGATATACAAATCTACTAATGGAGGCACGTCCTGGTCTTTATCATACAGTAATACAAGTGTTGACAGGATTGAACTGGCATGTGCACCTTCAAATTCCAATGTCGTTTATGCCCTTTTACAGAACGGTTCATCTTATGCTATTTATCAGATCAGGAAAACAACCAATGGTGGAAGTTCATGGACTAATTTGACACTTCCTGATTGGCATGACCAGGGAAGCTGCTCTTCTACTTCCACGGATTTCACAAGACAACAGGCCTGGTATGACCTTATTGCTGCTGTTGATCCTAATAATGAAAATCGTGTCTTTATTGGTGGAGTTGACATCATGTTATCAAACAATGGTGGTAGCAGTTGGTCACAAATATCTAATTGGGCAAACAGTTGCTACCAATATGTTCATGCAGACATTCATGCTATTTTATACTGGAATAACAGTTCAAATAAAATGATCTTCGGGTGTGATGGCGGAGTTTTTTATACAGCTAATGGCAGTGCATCAACGCCTACAATAAGCGAAAAGAACACAGGTTATAATGTAACACAGTTTTATGCATGTGACATAAGTCCTACTTCCGGCTCAAACAATTTTATTGCCGGTGCCCAGGATAATGGAACACAAAAATTCACTAATCCCGGTATGAATTCTACCACAGAGATTATCGGAGGTGATGGTGCTTTTTGCTTTATTGATGATGAATCTCCAAACAGCCAAATTGGATCATATACTTATAATTATTATTATGCTACAACCAATAACTGGAGTAGTGGCAGCCAGATATCTGCTAATTCAAACGGAAGCTTCATCAATCCGGCAGAATTACATGACAGGGACAATATTCTATATTCCTGCTATTCCACTACAAAATTGCAAAGGATCAAGAATGTTTTTACATCTCCATCTACTGCTACAATTACTATTTCCGGCATGGGTTCTAAAGCTACTCATATAAAAGTTTCTCCCTATTCTCCTCTCAACCAAAGCACATTATTTGTAGGTTGTGGAAATGGAGATTTGTTTAAAGTGACTAATGCCCAGGCAAGTCCTTCTTCTACAAATATTACAGGATCCTGGTCAGGTTCTGTATCTTGTGTAGCAGTCGGTGCAAGTGAAAACCAGTTGCTTGTAACACTTTCAAATTATGGAGTAACATCTGTTTGGCAAAGTACTGATGGTGGTAGTAGCTGGGTAAACAAAGAAGGTAATTTGCCTGATATGCCAATTCGTTGGGCGATGTATAACCCCCTCGACTATACCCAGGTATTGCTTGCAACGGAGGTAGGCGTTTGGTCAACTACGGATATCACCGCATCTTCGGTTGATTGGGGTCCAACAAATGGTGGTCTCGCAAATGTCAGGGTTGATATGCTTAAGCTTAGACCTGCAGACAATACAATTATTGCCGCTACGCATGGTAGAGGATTGTTTTCTACTACTATTGGTTCTTGTACAAGCCCTACGATAAGCTTAAACACTCAGACAAATGCTAGTTGTAACAGCGTATGTGACGGAGCTATTGACATCAATGTTACCGGAGGCAGCACCCCATATTCTTATTCATGGAGCAACAGTGCTACAACGCAGGATGTTTCAGGTTTGTGTGCCGGTGCTTATACTGTTACAGTTACTGAAAATGGAGGATGTACAGAGACCGCTTCCTACACAATCACAGAACCAACTGCTATTGATTTGAGTAGTACCTCTTCGACAAATGAAAGTTGTAGTGGTAATGATGGTACAGCTACGGTTAATCCTTCAGGAGGTTCAGCGCCATACACTTATTTATGGAGTACCTCTCAAACCACTCAGACAATAACCGGTTTAACCCAGGGAACCTATACAGTTACTGTAACAGATAATAATCCTTGTACGAATACCACAACTGTGACCGTAAACAAAGACAACTGTATTCCAAATACTAAATTAAAGACACCTTACTGCCCGATAACTCTTGTTGACTTAGACGATTTATTAAAATGTGATATGATTACCGGTGCAACGAACTACAGATACAGAGCTATCAACGGAACAGATACACTTAAATACACAAGGCCTATTGGTGACAATAAATTTAAAATGACATGGTTGAATCCATACCCACAACCAAATAAAACTTACGATATTCAGGTTAAGGCATATATGGGTGGCTGGGGAAGTTATGGTACCGTGTGTCAAGTTACTACACCAGGCTCTTTACCAACAACTGAACTGAAAAGTCAGTATTGTCCGATAACACTGGTTAATATGAAAGACAACCTATACTGTAATCCTGTCTATGGAGCTCAAAAGTACAGATACAGGGCTATAAATGGTCAGGATACATCTTATTATACAAGATGGTGGGCATCTGCATTGTTCCACATGAACTGGTTGATCCCTCAGGTTCAGACAAGCACTACTTATGATGTTCAGGTTTGCGTTAAATCAGGAGGGGTTTGGGGGCCTTACGGATCGGTTTGCCAGGTAACTACTGCTCCTTCCTTTAGACTTGGACACGATATGAATACTAATGAAGATATTCAGTCAAATATATCATCATTTGGTTCAGGAAATTATGAAGTGTTGGCTTATCCTAATCCATCTAAACAGAATCAAAGTATTGATATTGAAATATTCGGAAATGGCAATTCTATTACACCTGTTCAGGTATATTTATATGATGTGTTCGGGAATATTGTTTCTTCTGAAAATATTTTGTATTCTGACGGAGGGATTGTTACCAGGTTAAATACTGAAGGTAAATTAGCTAAAGGTCTTTATTTATTAAAGATCATAATTGATGATGAAACATTGCAACAAAAACTAACTATTTATTAGCATCCTTAGTTTATTCGGGAAAACGGCTACATTACAAAGTCGTTTTCCTGAATAATGACTAATTTCTTATTACTTCCTGAATTAATCTATGAAGTCGTTCAAAGTCCCCTGTTGAAAAAAACGCCAATAGCACTAAGAAATTGATTCTCAACAAATGGTACCATTGGCGTAATAAGTGTGCCGGTTTATGAACAAATTAAACAAGGTGTAATACAATCATCGGTGGCAGGAGGAGATGAAACAGTTTTTCAGGACAAGCTGTAAATGGAATGCCGTGTATTATCCGGCTTTTATTACGATTTTAATGCGTCAACTTGGAACAACTTCTATTTTACAATCCAGGCATTTAACAATTTAACCATATAAATTACTTTAATTTGGCTTTGTGATGCAGCAACTCAATTTGCCTTCTTTCGGATTTCGAACCAGGGATGATGGAAAGAACAGGAAGATATTTGATGACATCAGGAAAAAGTGGGTATCTTTAACTCCTGAAGAATGGGTGAGACAGCACCTTGTCAGGTATATGGTTGAGTATAAAAACTATCCACCCGGTCTTATAAACATAGAAAAGGAATTCCAACTGAACAAAACGAAAAAGCGGGCCGATATCGTGGTTTTTAACAGGTCGGCTCAGGCTGTTTTTATCCTGGAATGCAAAGCTCCTCATATAAAAATCTCTCCGAACACTTTTGAGCAGGTGTTAAATTATTTTATAGGCATAAGAGCTCGCTTTATAGCTGTGAGCAACGGGATTACGCATTTTTGCATTGAAGTGCAGCAGGATGGAGGATACAACACACTTGAATCATTTCCAACGTATGAAAACATCATGCAAAACACATAGCACCCTTAGCTGATCCTTGTCCGACATTCAAAAAAGCAAAAACGGTAAATTGTATGAG
>CAZUDW010000092.1:0-11120 GCA_964619305.1 uncultured Flavobacteriales bacterium | reverse complement strand
TTTATATCCTTACCCCGATCACACACACATCATCCACCTGCTCCAGATCTCCTCTCCATTCCTCAAAGGTTGCATCAATAATATCACGTTGTTTTTGCATTAATTCATTTTGGCTGGATAAAAGCAACTTTTTAAAGTTGCTCCGTTTAAACTTTTTGCCTTTTCCTCCTCCAAACTGGTCCTGTAAACCGTCTGAGAAGATGTAAATGGTATCACCTTTTTGAAGTTCAATAGTATGAGTGGTGAAAGGCAGAGGATTTTCAACTTTGCCAATGGGCTGCTTGTCGCCTTTTATTTCCAACACCTCCGCAGCTCCTTTTCTGATTACCCACAACGGGTTGTTGGCTCCTGCATATCGTAATAACCCTCCCCCGGATTCTCCAATTTTGGGGAGCGTTAATGAACACAAGGCAATGTCCATCCCGTCTTTAACATCGTCTTCGCTTTTTTCAAATTCCTGTATAACTATTTCACGTGTCCGGTCCAGTACATTTCCCGGTTCTGTGATACCGTGTTCTCGCACCGACCGGTTAAGCCCATTGTTGCACACCACGCTTACCATTGCACCCGGCACGCCATGTCCGGTACAATCAGCTGCGGCAAATAAAACTACATCTCCCTTACCCCCTTCAAAAGAGGAATTGCTACGCACATGTTCAAGCCAGTAGAAGTCACCTGCTACAATGTCTTTGGGTTTATAGAGAATAAAACTTTCCTGAAGGAAGGATTTTACTACATTTTGCGGAGGAAGTATGGCGCTTTGTATCCTTTTGGCATAACGGATGGAATCAATTATTTCTTTATTTTTCTCTTCAACGATGTTTTTTTGTTGTTCTATTATTTTCTTTTGCCTTTTATTTATTTGAAATCGATGATATAAAAAGAAAGAAAATATAACAACAATTACTAAAACTATGCTTATTGCTCCAATAATAAGGTTTTTATTCCTTTCTTCAACTTTGGTAATAGCTGCTATTTTTTCTTGTTCCTTTTTTATCTTGAGTAACTTTTTTTCATGTTCATAATTTAATTTTTGTTTTAAAGCTGCTTTTTGGATAGAAGCATTATTAAGACTATCTGATAAAGTCCAAAACAAATAAAGTTCGGAATATGCTTTTCTCCAATCACCTTTTAATTCATATACATTAAAAAGTAATTCTGTTGACTGAACTAGATTTTTAGGGTAATTTATTTTTTTTGAAATATCTTTAGATTCTAATGCATATTTTTCAGCAATATTCAAGTATTTTCTTTCATCAACCAGATTCCCTTTTTCTCTAGCCTGTTTAACTTTTTTAAAGTAGGCATTACCTATACCGCATGTTACATAGGCTAAACCTTCCAGGTCATTTTGTTTACTGAAATATTCATGACTTTGTTTTAAGTAATTAATAGCTTCATCAAAATTGTTTAATGCTAAATAGATTCTGGATAAATTATAACATACGTTACCCAGGCCTCTTAAATCATTAAGTTCCTTTTTCATATCAAGCCCCTTTTTCATAAAATAAATCGCACTATCAATCATATTTTTTTTATAATAATAATATCCAATATGAACGTATGAAGAACTTTCTTCTTTTATTCTATTGGTTTGTTGATATAACTTCAAGGCTTTTCGATGATATTTCACTATTTCATCTTGACTTGCACCTGATTGTTCTAGTAATACAGCCACGTTGTCTAAAACTTGTGCTTGCCCCTTCAAATCACCAATTTCTTCACATATCTTTAAACTTTTCATAAAGTATTCAATACCTTTTTTAATGTTTCCAAACTGTTGGAAGAAATATGCTTTATTGTTCAATGCAATTGAAATGTACGATTTAATGGAGATTAATTCTTTTTCAGTATGTTCGTGATGAATGAATTCTGAACTTTTGTCATAAAGTAAATCATTGTATTTTGGCCATACATTATCATTATAGCAATTCTCTACTATGTTATCTAAATATTGCAGTTTAAGTGTATCATCATTTGTTTTATGATATAGATTCAATAAAGAATCTAAGAGGGCTTTATCCGAAGGTTGAATAGAATCAAAATTTAATCCTTCAACTAAATAAAATTTTATATTGTATCGATTATTTGAAAAAGCGTTAAATGAGAAAATAATCAGAAGTATTATTATTAAATAATTTTTCATCTTAATAAGATCGATTTTTGTAATTTCTGTTAAATCTATTCAAAATTATTTGCATTAATTTGATATTAAATTCTAACAAATAGTATTCTTAGATTTTGCCCGGTTCCATGTTCCATCAGAAATCATATCCTTACCACTAGTCTTAACCTGAAAGTTGCTCCTGTTGCTGCATCGGGAAGTTCAAAATCCGGGGTGGTGAAACCCAGTGCAATCTTTTTGATCGGAGTTAGAGCCATCTTTTTTCTTTTTATTTTATGAGAAATAATTACAACAATTAGTCTTGCCAAAATTAACCATTTGATATTCTATGTGAAAAGAATGGTCTCCATTCTCTTTCATGTTCTTTTCCTCTGATGCAAAAGAATCAAACCCCACATAAAAAAACGCGGACAGGGAAAACAGCCGATTCCCCAAATAAAACCCTGCGCATATTCTAAGTTCTGAATTTAACGATTTTTCCTGCCCTTTCTATGTTTATGCCTGCCTGGTTCATAAGCCGGACTTTGGCCTATACTGGCAGGGATATTCATCTTAATTATTGAACTGTCTGTCATCTTTTCGATGGATTGGAAATACAACTGATCTTCTTCATTGATGAATGAGATAGCCACACCGGAATGACTGGCACGCGCAGTGCGGCCAATACGGTGTATGTAATCTTCCGCATCATGTGGAATGTCGTAATTGATCACATGGGTGATCCCATCCACATCTATTCCCCTTGAGAGAATATCCGTGGCAACAAGAATCTGTATTTTTCCTGCTTTGAACTGTCTCATGATCTCGGTGCGCTCATCCTGAGGTTTGCCCGAATGCATGCTATTTACATTAAAATGCAATTTTTTTAATGTGCGTTCAATCCGGTCCACCGATATTTTGGTGGAGGCAAAAAGAAGCATGCTCCCAATGTCCATAGCTTGTATGAGTTGTTCTAATAGTTGTATTTTATGGTGATTGCTTACAAGGTATGCAAGTTGATGAATGCGCTCTGCGGGAGTTGATACTGCCATTCGTATCTCAACAGGATCCTGCAGGATCTTCTTTGCAAATTTTCGAATTTTATCAGGCATTGTAGCTGAAAAAAGCATGGTCTGTCTTTTAGCGGGCAAGTGGGCAACGATCTTCCGTATGTCATCAACAAAACCCATATCAAGCATTCGATCTGCTTCATCCAGAACGAGGTATTTAATATGACTCAGATCAACATACCCCAGATGAATATGACCAAGCAGGCGACCTGGCGTTGCAACCAGAATATCTGCACCGGTTTCAATTGATTTTTTCTGCACATCAAAGAGTCCAGGTTGATTTCCACCATACACCGGACAGGATGAAATATCTGTAAAATACCCGAGTCCGGTCACTTGCTGATCTATCTGAACAGCGAGCTCCCTTGTTGGCACAACTACAAGGCAGCGTGTTTTTCCCCTTGCCTGTTCCATTAACCGATGGATGACAGGAATGAGAAAAGCAGCAGTTTTCCCGGTGCCGGTTTGCGCACACCCGATGATGTCTTTACCATCAAGCAGATATGGGATCATCTTTTCCTGCACAGCAGTTGGCTGAATGAAGCCCATGCTCTGAATGCCTTTAGCAAGGGTTTGATTTAAGTTATATTTACTGAATCCGATCAAAAATTTAATGCAATTTGCGTTGATAAAAGGGTCAAAGATATTATTATGGTTAATTACTTCGTTGATAAGTTATGGGCAATTAACAGAACTGAAAGGTCATTTTTACTACACTCGCACATTATTTAGTCCTGATGCTGAGGAGGTTAACACTATTATTATCTGCTGCGATATTATTAATGTCGTTCGATCCTATTGCTGTCTTAGAAGATAAAATGGCAAAAAAGGACGTAAAAAAACTTAAGCAGGCAGAGCTATTATTCTCTAAAGGAAAATATGTGCTGGCGCTCCCAATTTTTAAACAATTGATGGATAAATATCCTGAGGACACCTATTTTAAATATAAAACAGGAGTATGTTATCTTTATAAGAGCGATGAAGCTGCAAAATCAGTTTCTCTGCTGGAAAACGTAGAAAAAGAGGAACCTCAGTTTGTTGATGTGAAATTTTACCTGGGACGTGCTTATCATTTAATGTATCGTTTTGATGAAGCAATAGATAAATTCAAGGAATATAAGCTCAAAGCCAAACCTATAGGTGAAGAGCGCGTGGCTGTGAATCTGTACCTTGATTATTGTGAAAATGCAATCCGGCTTACAAAAAAAGAGATCGATATTAAGATTCACAATCCTGGATCAGGTATTAACACCGTTTTTTCAGAGTATCGTCCGTTGATTACACCGGATGAATCTATGATGCTTTTTACTTATCGCGGGAAAGGTTGCGTAGGTGGCAGGATGGATCCGATTACAGGCAAACCCGATCCATTGGGTGAGTATTTTGAAGATATTATGATGAGCACAAATGACGGAAACGGATGGTCACCGCCAAAACCAATGCCTGAAAATGTAAATACTAAGGATCAGGATGCTGCCATTGCTTTATCCATTGACGGGCAGGAAATGTTTATTTATAAAAGCAGTAAAAAAGTCAAAGAAGATATATTTGTCAGTTCTTTTGATGGGGAAGACTGGTCTCATCCCAGGCCCATAGAGGGAGATGTAAACACCGAATTCTGGGAAGGTAGCTGTTGCCTGGCTGCTGATGGAAAGACCTTATATTTTTCAAGTGACAGACCGGGAGGATATGGTGGCAGAGATATTTATAAAGCGGAATTGATGGATGACGGCAGTTGGAAAAATGTTCAGAATCTGGGACAACCTGTCAATTCCCCATATAATGAAGACGCACCGTTTATTCATCCTGATCAGATCACACTCTACTTCAGCTCTGACGGTCCTTTCAGCATGGGAGGATATGATGTATTTTATACCAAACTGAAAGACGGAAACTGGGATGTGCCGGAGAATCTTGGATATCCTTTAAACACAACCGATGACGATAGATATTATGTGGTCTCTGCAGATGGGGAACATGGCTATATGTCTTCTGCGAGAAGCGGAGGGTTGGGCAGGCATGACATCTATGCTATCGAACCGAATAATATAGGAGGCATGCCAATACTTGCTCTTATCGTTGGTGAGGTAACTGTAGATAACACACCGGCAGAATCCCGTATAACCCTGACTGATGTAGCAACCGAAAAGGTGGTAGCAGTTTACAAAACCAATGCAACCAACGGCAAATACACCATTTCTGTTGTGCCGGGAAATAAATACAAGCTGACAATAGAAACCGAAGATGCCGAGCCTTATGTAGAATATGTTGATGTAAAGAACTTATCTGATTATGTGGATGTAAGACATGAATTCAAGATATTCTCAAAAGAGTACAGGGAGATCGTTTCTGTGCCGGATTCAGTTGTTACTACCTTACAACAGAAAATAGACCGGGCGGTGGCAAGAAAAAAGCTTTCTCTATTGGTAGAGATACCCGCAGATACTACGATCAAAGTTGAGGACAATACCCACAAGCAGGCAACAGATACTATTGAAGTAGTAGCTAAAACGGATAGTATTGTGAAAGACACAACAAAAATCAGCAATGAAGTTGAATCTTTGGATACTTTAACTGCACAGCTTAAAGATACTGCTTCAACTGTTGTGGAGAAGACAGGGGTTAAAGAACCTGCTAATCAAGAACCTCTGATATTTAAAAATATACTGTTTGATTTTGATAAATTCTTTCTTAGGGAGTTGAGCAAACAAGAGCTTGAAAAACTTTACAGGTATTTGCATAATAATCCGGATGTTACGGTTGAGATTGATGGACACACCGACTGGATTGGCACGGAAGAATACAATATGGGACTGGGTGAACGAAGAGCAAAATCAGCACTGAATTATATCATAGAAAGAGGAATTGACAAAGACAGAATTGTATGGAGGTCATATGGAGAGAAAGAGCCCGTTGCTCCCAACGCATTACCATCGGGTAAGGACAACCCGGATGGCAGGCAACTCAACCGCAGATGTGAATTTACCATTGGAGGGCAGACCCAGTCTTACAATATAAAAATGAAATTCTGATAGGATCTTCTCTCTCTCTGAAGATACAATCATTTCAGGTTCAAAAAAGAAATTTAATATCTTTGTTTTCATAACCGGATATCTTATGAAAAGAATAATTTTAGCGATAATCTTTGCAATCACATTACAATTTGCATTAATTGCACAGGAATATACAGGTTTTGCCAATAGTAATTATGCAGGCATTTCAGGTGTTGATCTTCAACCCGCCTCCATTGTGGACAGCCGCTATAAAGTGGATGTAAACCTTGCAGGTGTAAACCTCGCATTGTATAATAACTACGTGGCAATGTTGGGAAGCCCTACCTATTTTATCAGAGAAGGATTACGTTCCATAGACTCAACATATCAGGGCATTTATCAGGATCCGGATTTTCAGAATAAATATCTGTATGAAAGGACAAGTGCTGACAGGAAATCCGTTTAT
Source organism: uncultured Flavobacteriales bacterium (assembly GCA_964619305.1). GTDB lineage: Bacteria > Bacteroidota > Bacteroidia > Flavobacteriales_H > CAZUDW01 > CAZUDW01. The sequence continues at coordinate 4,487 of CAZUDW010000092.1, read as the reverse complement.
CTTAATGTTGATATTGCTTTACCTTCTGCTTTGGTAACGATTTCTCCAAAAGATGCAATAGGATTCTCATGGAGAGCGCGATCCATCACCAATGTAGATGGGATTGAACCAAACCTTGCTCACCAGATATATTCCTCGCTGATGGACTCCTTACAGTGGTTCAAACAACTCAGTAATAAAAGGATTAGCATACAGACTATGAGCTGGATTGAATATGGAGGAGATTACGGGAGGGTGTTGTATGATGAAGGTGAACATTTCCTGAAATTTGGCGGGAGACTCAAGCTGTTACAGGGACTGTTTTCCGCTTATATGTTTGTTGATGATCTGCAATATAAATTCGATACTGATGATACTTTGAGCATATTTCAAACTTATGCGGACTATGGTCACTCAACAAATTTCGAATATGTTGACAATAAACTGACTTATACTTTCACTGCAAAACCTACTTTAGGACTTGATCTTGGAGTGGTTTATGAATATCGTCCAGATTATGAGGACTTTAAATATGATATGGACGGAGAGACAGACCTTTGGCGGAGAGATAAAAACAAATACAAATTAAAAGTTGGGTTCTCAATTCTCGATATAGGTCGGTTGAAATTTAAAAAAGGAGAATTAAGTCAAAGTTTCAGTGCAGATATAAAAGACTGGTATATTGATCCGGTCGATTTTGAGTCCGTATCTGATTTTGATGATACACTGAATACCCGTTTCAGTATTCTCAACACAGCAGGAGATAATTACAAAATGAGTTTACCTACAGCCATGAGTTTGCAGGTTGATTACAACATATGGAAAGATTTCTATGTCAATTTTACTCCTTACATCGCATTCAAGATGAAAAATGACAAGAACAAGGTACACAACATCAATATTTTTACACTGACACCCAGATGGGATTACAAATGGTTCGGTGCTTTTATCCCCATATCTTATGATGGTTTTAAAAATCCTTCCATTGGCTTATCGCTGCGACTGGGCCCGGTTATACTTGGCACCAGAAGTCTTGGAAGTCTTGGCAAAGGACAGACTTACGGTTTTGATGCTTTTTTTGCACTGAAAGTTCCCATACCTTATGGCAGACCTAAAGACAGGGACAATGACCATGTTTCTGATAAAATGGATAAATGTATTGACACTCCCGGAGTATGGGCTTTTCGTGGTTGCCCTGACACCGATAATGACGGCATACAGGATACTGAAGACCTTTGTCCGACCGTTCCGGGTCCAAAAAAATTTAAGGGTTGTCCCGATACGGATGGCGATGGTATTCAGGATCTTGATGATGAATGTCCACAGATACCGGGTATTGAAAAATTCAAAGGTTGTCCGGATAAAGATGAAGACGGAATTCAGGATAAGGAAGACGATTGTCCTGATGTGCCCGGATTGCCTGAATTTAAGGGATGTCCTGATACAGATGGAGACGGATTGCAGGACAGCGAAGATCTCTGTCCGAAGGTAGCAGGGCCTAAGGAAAACCAGGGATGCCCGGATACAGATGGAGATGGATTGTTTGACTACCTGGATGAATGTCCCGAAACACCCGGGCCTAAAGAAAATAACGGTTGTCCTTATCCCGATACAGATGGAGACGGATTGCTGGATAAAGACGATCGTTGCCCGAACAATCCCGGCCCAAAAGAAAATGACGGTTGTCCTTATATAGATACAGACGGTGACGGAGTGTTAGACAAAGATGATGATTGCCCGAATGTGCCGGGGCCTGTTGAAAACAAGGGTTGTCCAAAAATCCAGGAAGAAGAACAGGAGATCATCAACACAGCTTTCAACAACCTGGAGTTTGAAACAGGCAAGACCATCATTCGCGAAGCTTCTTATGCATCACTCAGGGATCTGGCCAATTTGCTCGATAAAAAAGCCGAGTGGAAATTGCGCCTTTCCGGCCATACAGACAATGTTGGAACAGAACAAAACAACTTGATCCTTTCTAAAGGAAGAGCAGAGGCTGTACGGGACTTCTTAGTGGCTTCCGGAATCAGTGCTTCAAGAATCAAAGTGGAATATTTTGGCGAAATGAGGCCAATAGATACCAATGACACGCCAGAAGGAAGACAGAAAAATCGCAGGGTTGAGATGGAAATATTGTTCGAATAAGTTTTTGAGGCATTGCTAAATTGTAAGGTCAGTCTGTCTATAGAAATTAATAAGGACTAAAGGGGCAACTTGTTGTTACCTGACACTTGCCCCAAAATCCTTTTTAAAAATAGTGCGGAGTTGCTCCATCAGTGCATCTACTTTTTCATCGGTGAGCGTAGCTGAGGAATCACTGAATACAAAGCTGAGAGCATATGATTTCTGCCCTTCCGGTATTCCTTTCCCTTTATAAACATCAAACAACCCACAGGATTTCAGCAATTCAGGAACAGATCGAAAAGCAGCTTTTTTCAGTTGTTCAAATGAAGTCTTTTCCTCCACAAGCAATGCAAGATCTCTTCTTACCAATGGGAATTTTGACATCTCTTTGTAAGATATTTTTTTCTGTCCGAAAAGGATTAAATGATTCCAGTAGATCTCGGCATAAAACACGGGAATATCAACATCCCGGATATCACATATTTTTTTATTTAGTTCACCCAAACGTGCAAGTGTTTTGCCTTTGAAGGAACAAATCAGCCCATAACTGAACTCTTCGCTGCTGATTTCATTATACCCGGGCTGGTCGAACTGAAAGCACCTGAATATCTTTTCCGTCATTCCTTTAAGATTGAAAAAATTGCATTGTTCCTTTGTAGTGTTCCAGTTTTCATCGCGTCTGGCGCCACACATGAAAAGTGCAAGTCTTTTTTCTTCTTCAAAAGTCCTGACCGCATCCGTTTCTTTTGCCTCTTTGCTATGTTGAGCATAGACGGAACCAAATTCGAAGATATTCAGGTCATTCATTTGTCTGTTGATGTTATACCTTATCGTTTCAAGTCCACCGGCAAGCAAAGTACGTCTCATCACATTCAGTTCAGAACTGAGCGGGTTTAATATAGACACCTGCCTGTTGTCCTTGTACAATCCGCTTTCCTCATAAAAAGATTCACTATCCAGCGAGTTGGTCATGATCTCGGTAAACCCGGAACTGCACAACATAGAGGAAATAAGTTCCTGCTGATCGTGATCCTTGTTCTTCATCCTGTCATTCAGGGAGATGCGAAGTTGCGAAGGTGTGCTGATGTTGTTATAGCCATGGATGCGTAAAATTTCTTCCACAACATCGGCCGGCCGGGTCACATCCACCCTGTAGGTAGGAATGGATAAACTGAAAGCATCTTCGGATTCAGATAAGATATCAATATCAAGTGCACGCAGTATGATTTTCATCTTTTGCCTGTCAAATTGCTCGCCAACAAGGCGGTCACAGTATTCCAGTGAAAGGTCGATGATTTTGTTTTCAGCAGGTTCGGGATACACGTCCTTGATATCTGATGCTATTTTACCACCGCAAATCTTCTTTATAAGCAGGGCTGCCCGTTTAAGCGCATAGATCGTATTGTTGGGATCAACACCGCGTTCAAACCTGAATGATGCTTCTGTGCTGAGACCATGTCTTCTTGCTGTTTTTCTGATATGTGCAGGATCGAAACAGGCACTTTCAAGAAAAACACTTGTTGTCTGCTCTCCAACACCTGAATATAAACCTCCGAACACACCGGCAATGCACATACCTTCTCTTTCATTGCAGATCATCAGGTCATCGGCTGAGAGGGATCGTTGCACTTCATCGAGGGTAACAAAAGGGGTTTTGTCTGCAAGCTTTTTAACGATCACTTTGTTGCCCGCTATTTTGGATGCATCAAAAGCATGCAGGGGATGACCGGTTTCATAAAGAACAAAATTCGTGATGTCAACCACGTTATTGATTGGTTTTAAGCCAATGGATTGCAGGTTTTGTTGCAGCCATGAAGGAGAGGATTCTACTTTAACCCCGGTGATGGAGACGGCTGAATAACGCAGGCATGCTTCTTTTGCTTCCACGATCACATCAATATCCAGATCATTGCTTTCCGGTTTAAATGCATTGACAGGAGGTATGCTCAGTGCAGGCAGATGACCGGATTCAGAGGCAAGGAAAGCCCTGATATCTCTGGCAGCTCCAATGTGCGAAGCACCATCAATCCTGTTTGGGGTGAGGTCTATCTCAAAAACAATATCTTCATCCGTTGAGATGTAATCAGATGCAGGAGCACCGGTTTTAGCATCTGCATCAAGCACCATAATGCCATCGTGACAATTGCCAAGCCCTATCTCATCTTCGGCACAGATCATTCCCGAAGATTCTTCACCCCTGATCCTGATTTTTTTAATCTTCATCGTGCTGCCATTGATGTGGTGAAGGCAAGCCCCCACAGGAGCAAAGACAATATGTTGCCCTTCGGCTACATTGGGCGCCCCGCAAACCACCTGAACGGTTTCACCATTGCCGGTATCCACTTCGGTGAGTGAAAGACGATCTGCATTGGGGTGCTGCCATT
>CAZUDW010000091.1:0-11380 GCA_964619305.1 uncultured Flavobacteriales bacterium | reverse complement strand
GTTCAATACTGAACTGCTCTGGTTCAATACTGAATTGCTCTGGTTCAATACTGAACTGCTCCGGTTCAATACTGAATTGCTCTGGTTCAATACTGAATTGCTCTGGTTCAATACTGAACTGCTCCGGTTCTATACTGAACTGCTATAATAATATCGGATTAATCAATTTAACCTACAATTTATTCCGATACGAGCAAGTAATACGATTAAATCTCTTGTAAATTAAATAACTGACAGATAGAATTTGATAAAAATTTGAAAATTTATATGCGATAATTCATAAACTTATCGTATTTTTATAATGATTTAAGAAAATCGTTAACGGGTTCTGCGGTTTTTTTATATCAGGAAATTAAAAAATTCAACGAATGTTGCAAATATGAGCTATATAAAAATGGGAAGTTATTTGGAGAATCTAATTGCTCAATTTGTAACGCACAATAAATTTCGGGATGTACCTGACAAATAGCGTTGAAGAATTCTGAACATTTCATTTTTTAACTTTGTGACTAAGTTTTTGAGATGCCATAATATTAATCTGGTAATTACGTTAAGCGAAAACTTTGTCAATGTGGTTGAAAATCATTAATTTTACATTATGAAGATGCATCATTCAGCACTTATTCGGTTTGGGATTTTTATTCTTTTCATTTCAAATGGCATTACATCTTATTGCCAGAGTCGCAAATACAGTAACGAGTTTCTCGCAATTGGAGTTGGAGCAAGGGCATTAGGCATGTCTAACTCTTATGTGGCAAGTGCTGATGATGTTACTTCCGGATATTGGAATCCAGCCGGGTTGCTAAGGATAAAAGCCAATTTGCAGATAGCCGCCATGCATTCGGAATACTTTGCCGGAATTGCGAAATATGATTATGGTGCTATTGCAACACCGATTGACTCGGTCAGCGCTATTGGATTGAGTGTGATACGTTTCGGGGTTGATGATATTCCCAACACAACAGAATTGATTGATGCAGAAGGAAATATCGATTATGACAGAATCGTTAAATTCTCTGCTGCCGACTATGCTTTCCTGGCATCATATGCACGGAAATTAAAAATAAAAGGACTAAGTATTGGGGCAAATGCTAAACTAATTTACCGCATGGTTGGTGATTTTGGAAAAGCATGGGGATTTGGTCTTGATTTAGGCGGTATTTATGAAATGAGAGACTGGCAATTTGCATTAATGGCAAGGGATATTTCCACAACTTATAATGCGTGGAGTTATAATTTGCCGGAAAACATGATAGAAGTCTTTGAGATCACGGGAAATGAAATTCCGGAGAATTCTGTTGAGATTACTTTACCAAAAGTCATCCTTGCAGCATCACGCAAATTTGTTTTCAAAGAGAAGTTTTCGATTATGCCTGAATTAGATCTTGATATTACTACCGATGGAATGCGTAATGTGCTGATTAAAAGCGATCCTTTCAGCATTGATCCTCATTTTGGGACGGAGGTTGGATTTAAAGACTTCATATTCCTGCGTGGAGGTATTGGAAACATTCAAAAAGTAAAAAGTGATTTAGGAAACAGGTATGAAACTATTTTTCAACCTAACATTGGTTTAGGACTTCGCATCAAAACATTAACAATAGACTGGGCTATGACAAACATTGGTGATGCGTCAATTGCTTTGAATTCTCATATATTTTCACTAAAACTTGATCTGTACAAAAGCGAAAAATGAACAAGAATTTTCTTTTCGTATTATGTTGCATCATATCCCAATTATCTCTTGCTCAACCATACGGGAATGAATGGATCAACTACAATCAGAAATATTTAAAGATACAGCTTGTAAAAGATGGGATATACCGATTAAATTTCAATTCAATTTACCCTCATCTGGTCGCGATGAACATTGACACTGCCAATCTGGACCCAAGGAATTTTCAATTATTCGGTCGGGGACAAGAGCAGTACATTTATGTTGCAGGCGAAAACGATGGACATTTCGATGCAGGTGATTACATTGAGTTCTACGGAGAGCATAATGATGGGTGGTTCGATTCGCTTTTGTATCAACCCGGCACTGATCAGACAAATCCATATTTCAGTTTATTTACCGATACAGCAGCTTATTATTTAACGTGGAATACATCCATGAACAATAAGCGGATGAATATTGAAACCGATACACAATTTGGGTCATACAATGCTGACACGTATTATTACAATGAGGTAATAATATCGGATAACCAGAGTTATGAATACGGATATCTTGGATTGAGTAAAAAAAAAGATTCTTATTATACTGCAGGAGAAGGCTGGTTGTCAAGCAAATTCGGTTATCTGGGACACAGGGACTACTCTATTTCAACACCCGGGGCATATACAAACGGACCCGATGCTGATGTTACAACGGTAACCGTTAGTTTATCCGATGCCCAGCAGAATCCTGATCACCATCTTCTAATCGAATATGGCCCTACATTCGGATCAACTGCTGTCAATGTGACCTATGATGGGTACAAAATGAATAAATTCAATTTCAGCATTCCTGCAACACAATTTGGAAACATTACCAAGATACGATACACTTCGGCTTCCCTTAATCCTGCTCCTGCATCAGACTATACGGCAATCGCTTATATAGATATCAGGTATCCGCATTTATATGATCTTCAAAATGCATCAGAAGCGGTATTGATCATCAAAGCCAATTCCACTAAGACTTATATCAATGCAACAAATTTCACATCTGATCCGGTTAATAATCTTTATGATCTCACCGGGCATAATCGAATAGAAGTTGTTCAGAATGGAACCGGCATTAAAGTGCTTGTTCCGGCCGGAGGAGAAAAAAAACTCTATCTGACAAGTGAGACAGCGATTCATGATCTGAGCACTTCTGATATTAAAAGAGTTGGAAACAATGGCTCTTTTAATAATTATGCATTATTAAATCCGGATTCTGCCTATATTCTGCTGACATGTAATAAATTGTTAAGTGAAGCAACAGTATATGCAGGATATAAGCAAACAAAAGGATTTGATGTTGTAATTGTCAATATTGATGATGATTTATACGATCAGTTTGCATATGGGTTGACCAAGCATCCTTTAAGTATCAGGGGTTTTATAGATTATGTTTCTGATATTTGGTCAACCCCACCGCAGAATTTGTTCATTATCGGGAAGTCCATTAAAGAAGAATATACCCGTTTTAATAGCACTAATTATGTTGCAAATCTGGTACCCACAATTGGCAATCCTCCTACAGATAATATGTTTACTGCAGGTTTAAACGGAACTTTGTATGAACCTTTGGTGCCTACAGGAAGACTGAGTGCAACTAATACTGAAGAAGTAAGTTGGTATTATGACAAAGTAGTTGAATTTGAAAATGCCCCACTCACACTCGGTCAGGGCTGGAATTATCAGACAAATCAGTGGAATAAGGAGTGGATGAAAAGCATCATGTTGTTTGGAGGAGGATCAAATGAGAGTGAACAGAGCATTCTAAAATCATATCTGCAAACCTATAAAAGCATATTGATGGACACATCTTATGGTGGATACACTTATGAGTTTTATAAAAACACTACTGCTCCAATACAAATAACGCTGGCAGATTCCATAAGACAGATAATAAATAATGGTGCATCAATCATGTGTTTTTTCGGGCATGCTTCCGGTAGTAGTTTTGATGTAAGTATAGACAATGCTTCAACATATAACAATAAAGGAAAATATCCTTTGCTCATCGCAAATTCCTGTTACAGCGGTGATATTCATGAGCCCAACTTTACATCTAAAAGTACAAGTGAAGAATTTGTTTTAATAAAAGATAAAGGGGTTATCGGATTTCTTGCTTCTACTGACCTGGGATTTGCAGGTAATCTTCATTTATATTCAACTTCCTATTTCACTCATCTCGGACAGACGGATTATGGTAAATCAATCGGTTATTGCATGAAACAAGCAGCAATTGAGCATGAGGGAATGGGCAACAACCTGGCTATCCGTTCCACATGCCTTGAGATGTCTTTGCAAGGAGATCCATCGCTGGTGATCAATACGCATCCCAAACCCGATTTTGCCATTCATAAACTTCGAACATACTTTACTCCCGGATATGTAACAACAGATATCGACTCTTTCAAATTGAATGTAATAATCACAAACATAGGGAAAGGAGTAAACGACACCTTTGCGTTGGATGTTGAGCGTATTTATCCCGGAGGAGAAGACACTACCTACACAGTATATGTGCCTGGAGTACATTTTAAAGATACGATTACAATAGCATTTCCGGCCAATAACTCTAACATAGTAGGGTTGAACACTTTTAATATTCGTTTGGATTATCCTTTGATATTGGTTGATGAGATGGAGAATATTGCGAATAACATTATCTCTACTGATCTGTATATTACATCATCAGATCTGATACCTGTTTACCCATATAATTATGCTGTTCTGCCTAATACCAATATCACTTTAAAATCATCAACCTCAGATCCCTTTGCTCCATCCAGACAATATATCATTAGATTAGATACAACCGATCTGTATAATAGCCCGGTAAAAAAAGATACTTTAATTACCCAAGCAGGAGGTGTGGTTTCCTGGAAACCACATCTACCTATTGTAACAGATAGTGTTGTATATTTCTGGAGCGCCAGCCCCTATTTTACAGATACAAGCAAGCTTAAATGGCAAGAGCATTCTTTTCAATACATACCAGGAAAATATGGATGGGGACAGGACCATTTTTTCCAATTCAAAAATGATGAAATCACAATGATCGATTACAACAGGAGTAACAGGAGTTTTAGTTTTGTTCCTACAAGCAGGGAGCTTACTTGTCATGTTTTCGGCAATCCACAGACGTATATTGAATATAAAGGAAACGAATATCGCATAGATGGAGTGCTTCAAGCACAAAATATGTGCGGAGTTAACCCTTCTATTCATATTGCGGTGATTGATTCATTAACATTGGAACCGTGGGGAACACGCTATAATGGGCAAAATCCTACAAATAATTTTGGCAATGCCAACGATAACGGTGCTTGCCTCCCTCAGGTTATGTATTTTTTCAATTTCAGGGTAGCAGATCCTGTCCAGATGGATTCAATGATAAGCATGCTTAATCAGGTACCTGCAGGGGATTATATATTAGCATACACTGCTGGAAGAGGAGAGTTTCAAGATACTAATAAGTGGAAAAACTATCATTTCCAAATGTTTGAATCTCTGGGGGCAGACAGTATTCGTTATATTCCGGATTCTATTCCCTATATTTTCTTTTGCAAGAAAGGCGTTGTTTCTTCAGCCGTTGAAACTATTGGGACATATCCTCATGATTACATCAGCCTGCCGCCACAAACTTTAACAAATAATGCAAATTTTGGTTGGATTTCTTCTACTTTGATAGGTCCTACATCAAAGTGGGGGTCTTTGCATTGGCAGCAACATCCAAGAGAAAATCCCACAGCAGATGATGTGATACTTTATATTGCCGGAGTAAAACAAACAGGAGAGGAGGTCATACTTAAATCAATATCTCCGGATACAACGGATCTGTACAACCTCAACAGTATAGTAGATGCTTCGACATATCCATGGATTAAATTAAAGTCAACTTTTCAGGATGATTCTCTTCAAACTTGTGCTCAATTGAACCGCTGGCATGTTCTTTTTGATGGAATACCTGAAGCTGCACTCAATGCCAATTTGCATTATTCTTTTTATAAAGATACGCTTAATGAAGGTGATGAAGCGACTTATTCAATAGCAATAGAAAATGTGAGTGATTTTGACATGGACAGTCTTAGGATCAAATATTGGGTAGAGGATCGAAACCAAAACCTGAATTTTATAACATATAAGAAAAAAGATTCATTAAGAAAACATGAGACGATGATAGACACTGTCAAGTATCTGACGAAAGGAGAACCGGGAATATCGAGTTTCTGGATTGAGGTAAATCCGGAAGACTCGCTCTGGCAGTTGGAACAGTATCATTTTAATAATATTGCGAGATCTGCATTTTTTGTGCAGAAGGATAAAATAAATCCAATTCTTGACGTGACCTTTGATGGAATTCATATTTTAAATGGGGATATCGTTTCTCCCAAACCGGAAATACTTGTCACACTTAAAGATGAAAATCTATTTCTGGCACTAAATGATACAGCAGACTTCGCCTTGTTTATTACTGATCCTGACGGGAATCAGTCGCCTATTCATTTCAGGGATAAACAAGGTAGTGAAAATCTGAGATTTACACCAGCGGTTTTGCCTGATAACAGCTGCAAGATTTCATATTCTCCAACTTTTACTCAGGATGGAATATACACCTTATCAATTCAAGCCACGGATATCTCAAATAATAAGTCTGGGGCAGTTGATTACAGCATTGAATTTGAGGTTATCAATAAATCAACTATTACAGAGGTGCTTAATTATCCAAACCCGTTTTCAACATCAACGCGTTTTGTATTTACGCTTACAGGCTCTCTGCTGCCGGATTATTTTAAAATACAAATCTTAACAGTTAGTGGTAAAGTGGTTCGGGAGATCACTGAAGATGAGATAGGAACTATCAATATTGGCAGAAATATCTCCCGGTATGCATGGGATGGGAGAGATGAGTTTGGTGACGTACTTGCCAATGGGATTTATCTTTACAGAGTGATTACAAAAATTAACGGTGAGACTATTGAACATCGCAGCACAAATGCTGACCAGTTTTTCCACAAAGGATTTGGAAAAATGTACATCATGAGGTAGTCTCATTACTTCAAAGATATCTACCTTCAGGTTTTATATATCTTTATACCCACATAAATGACATGAAAAAGCACATTCTTCTTTCTATAATCAGTGGAATTATGTTGGGATTTAGCTGGCCGGAAACAGGAGGGTTCATGCCTTTTATTTTTCTTGGTTTTGTCCCATTGCTTTTCATTCAGACTGAATTACAACAGCAACAAAAAAGAGGCATGTTTGCATATGCTTACATAGCATTTTTTATCTGGAACTTTATTTCGACATGGTGGATTTATTGCGTGAATGAAAATATTATTACCAAGCTTGTTTCTGCCGGTTCAGCAATTCTTATTAATCCGTTTTTTATGGCATGCGTATTTATGCTTTTTCATTTTATAAGCAGAAAAGCAGGTGCCAGAATAGGGAAAATAGCTTTCATTACCTTTTGGATTGCCTTTGAATATATCCACCTGAATTGGGACCTTTCATATCCATGGCTCAATCTTGGTAATGCATTTGCAAATGACATTAAATGGATTCAGTGGTATGAGTACACCGGAGCGTTTGGAGGGACCCTGTGGATACTGGTAAGCAATGTAATCATTTTCAAACTTCTCCAGTCAATTTTATTTAGAGATCACAGGTTGTTATTCAATAGCGTAGCGTTGTTATTGCTAATTGCAGTTCCATCAATCATATCATTTGTGATTTACAACAATTATCAAGAATCGGGGCATGATGTAAATATTGTAGCAGTACAACCAAATATCGATCCTTACAATGAAAAATATTCAAGAAATTCTGCATCGATACAGGTTGAGAAATTCCTTACTCTATCGGATAAAAAAATAGATGAAACCACAAATTATATAATCGGTCCTGAAACAGCATTGCCCGGCAACATCTGGGTAGATGAAGTAGCAAAATCTCCTATTTATTTAACGCTCAGGAATTACCTGAAAAAATATCCAAATATATCTATTGTATTAGGTGCATCAATGGGTAAAATGTATGCGCCAGATGAAGAAATTCCACCAACAGCCAGGCAGCCGGTGAAGGGTAAAAGATGGTATGATTTTTATAATTCGGCCATACAGGTAGATACAACCAAAAGAATTCAGTATTACCACAAATCAAAACTGGTGCTTGGTGTTGAAATGATGCCTTTCCCATCATTTTTTAGAAATTTTCAGGATGCTATTTTTGATTTGGGTGGAACAACAGGCAGTCTTGGAACTCAAAAAGAAAGATCTGTTTTTATATCTGTGGATGATGCAACCATCATAGCTCCGGTTATTTGTTGGGAATCGGTTTACGGAGAATATGTTTGTGAATATATCAATAAAGGTGCACAACTGATCTTTATAATGACCAATGATGGTTGGTGGGACGATACGCCCGGATACAGGCAACACATGGCTTATGCCAGACTTAGGGCAATTGAAACGAGACGTTCTGTGGCAAGATCCGCGAATACAGGGATATCCTGTTTTATCAATCAGAGAGGCGACATTCTTCAAAAAACAAAATGGTGGACGGCAAATGCTATTAAAGGAACCTTAAAAGCAAACAGTTCTTTAACGTTTTACACTAAGGCAGGTGATTACATCGCAAGAATTTCATCATTTATTGCAGGTCTTTTATTGATTATTGCTATAGTGAAGAAATTTATATATAAACGTAATCAAGTATATTAAAAAGGAAGAAATTGTACTAAACGATTCCTTAAACTGTATCAATACAGGAACAGCTTATTCACAAACTGTTTGTTCGGGTTGTTGAGTTGCAGGAAATAAATGCCGGATGCAATACCGGATGCGTCCATGATGTGTTGATTGCTCCCTGAAGATATTTGAAGTTGCTCCGATCTGACTATCCGACCAAGACCGTCAAACAGTCTTGCAGTATATTGATTTTGATTTTGTGAAAGAATGTTAATCATAATCTGATCATGGTCAAATGTATAGATATGTATCTGTTCGGAATTATCATTACATCTTTCAACTGCTTTGGTTCCCAATACAGTACTTCTGCCATTGTAATCAGTCTGACTCAGGCGATAATAAGCCAGTCCATCCAAAGACCCTTTGTCTGTAAAAGAATACTCCCGGACATCTGAAGAGTTATTTGCACCTTCAATTTGTGCGATTTGCTCGAATGTGATACCGTCTGAACTTTTTTCAACTGTGAAATAATGATTATTGGTTTCAGATGCTGTAGCCCAGGACAGCAATATATCTCCTCCCACACATCCGGCATCAAAAGACAATAATTCAATGGGGAGAGGAGCCAATTTATCAGTCAAAACCCAAATCTGGAAAAAGTCAGGATCTGTGATATTAACACCGGAAACCGTATTTGCGATGCTGTTGCCCACACCAAACAAAAGGTTATCCCAACCACCACTGATGGTGTTAAACCTTTGCGCTTGCAGATTGGGCTCTATGATGGTATTGGTAACGGCAATCTCATTGGCATTGTCATCGTAGGCAAAAGTCATGTTCACATTTGGTTTTGTAGTGTATGAGTTGGCATCAATGCGCCAAAACCTGTCCACAACATACAGGGAGCCATCACCTCCCACAACGTTTGAGTACATATTTGTTACTACAGACGGCCAGGGTGTGTTCATATCCGTTGCTGTTTCATAGGTTGAGAAGATGATATAACCGGCACCTGTTCCTGCAGTTGTTTTATTAACGGTCAATGGTATTTTGACATTGTTGGTCTGCGTTGTAAAAGGGACAGTATAAACACCTGTAGTTGCAGCGATATTCCACTTAATAGCATCAAATTCATCCTCAGAATAGATGTTTCCACCAAGACCCATTGTGGTTAATGCAAGTGGGCTGGGATTATCCAGCACAATATAAGCACTGTTGTCTATTACCACATAGGCATCATTGTTTAATATAAGGCGCCCTTGTGCAAAAAGTTGCAGAGAAGTGAATACTGCAACAAAGGAGATTATATTATAAAGGATGGTTCTCATTTGTTTTCCAATACTTCAATTCTTTTTTGGAGATCTTCAATGATTGTCTGCTGTTCTTTAATTGCCTCCGTGAGAATAGGGATTAGTGAAGTGTAATCCACAACTTTGAACAAATCCTGTTCTATCGGTTGGGAAGCCATATCAACTGATTTAGGCACATTTGAATTCAGAATGATATTCTTTTCTTTCACCAGATCGGGCAGAACGGTTTCCAGTTCCTGTGCAATGTAACCATATCTCTGACGTTCTTCAAACCCGGCTTTAGGATATTTCTCAATATCATATTTAAAGCTAACGGGCTTGATCTTTTTAACAATACCAATGGCATTTTGGATAGGTGAAATGTCTTTTTTCAGTCTCCTGTCTGAACCAATATATGAACCGCCACAATAAACATCGGCATTAAAATACCCTGCCCAGCCGGAATAAAGACCTGAGTAAGCGAGAGTACCGTAAACAGCTAAACCACTTTCATTGTTTGCAGCGCCTTCCACACCATAACCACCGCTGCCCGTAGAAGTCCCGTTCAGACTCAGACCCATTAAAGAAGCTGCTCCATACGAAGACCCTGAGTAATTCGTAACGCCCATAGCCACCCTGTTTCCATTACTGGCATTTGTATTGTACCATTGTGCAACAGCGCCAATGTTGCCTGCCATATTGTTTTCCCAGTAAGTCAGCCATATATTTTCTCCTGTAGTTCTGAAATCCACTACATGTTGAGGTGTAAGCGTATTGATTCCAATTCTGTTGGTGCTTGCATCAACAAAGAACATATCGGGCTGCAGATTTGATTCCACCCTGAAATCGTAGCTGTAAGACAATTCATTAAATACTGCTTCAGTTGGGCTTAACCTGAACCTTTCCAAACCTGAAGTAGAAAAACCAAGGATATTTGTTCCGCCCCTGAACATGCCAATATCGGCATCAGCATTCCAGCTGTAAACGGGTATGGCAGCACTTCCATTACCCATAGAACGGATGGAATATTGTCCTGACGCTAATCGAAAACGTATGGTGTTTGCTGTACGGATATCTAATTGAACAGCATCTGTTGTTCCCAAAAAATTGGTTCCTGCAACGGTACCAGCATTTCCTGTGATAGACCAACCTCCCGGGCCAAATAACATAACCCAGTTTGCACCATCCCAATAATAAAATCCATTTGTTCCATTGGTCTGATAAATAAGCAACCCGGTAGCTGGTGCAACGATGGCTGTTTTTTGTGCAGCTGTCATCCTGGGAATAAGCACCCCACTGCTTGTTGAACTGACATCCAGCATTGCAGATGCATCCGGTGCTAAACCTGTGGCATTTATCCCGACATTTTGGGAAAAAGTGGAAATTTGCAGACCGCTAAACGCCATGATAACGATGGAACCTTTTAGTAGATATGTTGTTTTTTTCATGTTGAAATTATTAAATTACCCATTATGCTTAATGAAATAATACGTAAAAATACTAAATAGACGTAAGTTAAACAAAAAAGTTGCCTGTTTTTTCGCTTAAGTAAATATTTTTATAGATATTCTCACAATCTTTTTAGATATTCTAACTGGTAAATATAAAGAATTTTGTAAACCTCAACGCAGAAGTTGCAAATATTCTTTGTAAATGATATATTTGGAGCATGATAATATCAGATCAAATAAAGGAAAT
>CAZUDW010000090.1:0-12071 GCA_964619305.1 uncultured Flavobacteriales bacterium | reverse complement strand
GAATCCTTATTGATGCAAAGAACTTTTACTAAATTTACCATTCAAGGCACACACAGCACCTAAGAAAACATGGGGCGGACAGTGGTTTCTGCATGGTTTGTTCTTCGTAGCAACATTTATTTTCGGAGGACAGGTAATCGCTCCGAATTGCCCTACGTTTCTTAGTTGCAAACCGTTGCATTTTGACTTTGAGAATAAATTTCAGCCAATGAGAATGCCATCATGATACAAATCCATCAGCTTATTAACTTCCATTAGTGAATTTATTACAATCTTTGCGTTGCGTAAGATCAGTTAATAATTAATAAGATATGAAAGTAAGTCAGTCCAACCGAAAATATCCCGGCAAAAAAGTTACAACCAATGGTAATTTGCTGGTGTCAGACGCTGAAACATTAATTGCGGAAGCAGGAGTGTTTTATCCTATCACGCCTTCAACTGAGATGGGAGAAAATTTCCAGAATGCATATGCTAAAGGGAAACTAAATGCTTTTGGCAAACCATTAATCGCAATTGAGACAGAGGGTGAACATGCTGCTCAGGGCGGAGCAATTGCAATGTCTGTTACCGGTAAAAGAGTAGTGAATTTCACCTCAGGTCAGGGAATCGTTTATGGATCAGAACAGTATTATCATGCACCCGGTAAACTTAGTACGATGGTATTGGAAGTGGGTGCAAGAGCACTTACAAAACATGCATTGAACGTCCATTGCGGTCACGATGATGTATATGCCATTATGGATGCCGGTTGGAACATCTTATTTGCAAAGAATGCTCAACAAGCTGTTGACCAGGCAATTATTCTTAGAAGAGTGAACGAATTAAGTTTAAATCCCGGAATAAATGTGCAAGATGGTTTCCTCACAACACACCTTGAGAGGACATTTCTTGAGCCAGAACCTGGATTGATAAGGGAATTTCTTGGCGATTCGGATGATATAATCCAATGCCCAACAGATGCCCAAAAAGTGTTATTTGGTGATACTAGAAAGCGTGTACCTGCCATGTTAGATCTGAAGAATCCCATATTGCTTGGACCTGTACAGAATCAGGAACATTATATGAACGGTGTAGCAGCCAGGCGCAACAATTTTTCAGAAAGCATATTAGGTTTCTTTGAGGAGGCATACGAAGAATTCGGGAATCTGACGGGCAGGTATTATAATCTCGTTTCTCAATATAATTGTGAAGATGCAGAAGTAGTATTTATATCTTTAGGAAGCTCCTCGGAAAATATAGAAGCGGCCTCTGACTACCTGCTGAAAACACGTAATGAAAAGGTGGGAGTTATTCATATCAATGTAGTTCGTCCATTCCCTGAAAAAGAACTCATCAATGCCATTAAAGGAAAGAAAAAAGTTATCATTTTAGAAAGGACTGATGAACCATTATCCGTTGATAATCCATTGACCAGGGATGTGAAAACAACTATTGAGAAAGCCGTTTCAAACTTCATAGATGGAAGAAAAGATGATTGTCCTAAAATGGACCCGGGTAAAGAGAGGCCAAAAATATATTCGGGTGTATATGGCTTAGGATCAAGGGATTTTAGACCGGAATCAATTATTGGAGCTTATGATTATGCCATGAACAGGATTGCCAGGCAGGATGGTAAAAAATGCAGTGATGGAGTATGTTTCTTTTATTTAGGTATTGATCATCCTTATGCTGTGAATTCTGAAGAAAAACCCTCTTTATTACCGGAAAAATCAATTGCTATACGGTTTCATTCGATCGGTGGATGGGGAATGATCACCACAGGTAAGAATCTTGGTATGATACTGGGCGAATTTTCAGAATATATTGCTAAAAGAGATAATCTAAAAGATGAAGATGGCAACTATAAGGATTTAATTCATATTAGCGCTAATCCAAAGTACGGCTCAGAGAAAAAGGGTGCCCCGACAAATTACTTCCTTGTGGCTGCACCTGAAAGGATAAGGGTCAATTGTGATTTAAGGCATGTAAATGTTGTCTTATGTTGTGATCCGAAAATATTTTTACATACAAATCCGCTTACCGGTTTGGAAGAGAATGGAGCTTTTGTTTGGGAATCAAATGAAACAACATCTGAAAAGGCCTGGGAAAGAATTCCGGTAAAATACAGAAAAGAGATCATAGATAAAAAGATAAGAGTCTATATCCTGAATGGCTTTGAAATTGCAAAAGAAGCTACTGACAGGATAGATTTGCAAACCAGGATGCAAGGCAATTCATTCCTTGGGGCATTTTTTAAAGTTTCCTCTTTTCTGAAAGATTACAATATTCCGGAAAAGGAGTTTTTATCAACGGTTAAGGAACAATATGAGAAAAAATTCGGTCGTTTTGGCAAAGCTGTTGTTGAATCAAATATGACAGTAATGCAAAAAGGATTTAAGCAGGTGCATAAGGTTCCGGTTTTAGATATTAATGCAGTTGACAAATCGGACTTTACAGGAGAAGTATTGAGCTGTCATGAGATTTCTTCTCACAATAATTTATCATCTATCGAAAAAGCACCTCTATTCAGGATGTCCACTTTTGATAAAGAATTCAGAGCAGGACTTGGATATGACCAACCTGCCAGCCCTTTGGCATCTGTTGGGATGTTGGCTTCTGGAACCGGTTTTAATGCGAGTAAGTATGTAGCGAGACGTGAGATTCCATTTTTCATAGCGGAAAATTGTACGCAATGCATGGATTGTATTACTGTTTGCCCTGACACTGCGCTTCCTAATACTGCACAAGACATTTCTACAATTTTAGAAAAGGTAATAAAACACTATGTATCCGGAAAAGATGCAATCAGGGAATTGTTAGCAAAACTACCTGAGTTAGAAAAAAATGTCAGGGCCGAAATGCTGCTTTTTGCTTCGGATAGGGATAGCAAAGTATCCTTTGCAGAAGTAGTCAGTAATCAAATCACTAAAATTAAAAATGATAATATTACTGATGGTGTCATTAAAGAGATCACATCCGTGTTATCACATCTGCCGTTTGCATATCTCAAGACTAAAGCGATTTTCAGTGGTAGGGAAAAGAAAGAAGCTGGTTCCGGTGGCTTGTTTGGCATCTTCGTCAGCGACTTGTGTAAAGGATGCGCAGCCTGTGTTGAAGCATGTGGTAGCCACGAAGCATTAAAGATGGTACCTGAAACAGAAGATATTCATGCTAAAAATTTATCAGCTTCTGCATTTCTTGATCTTCTTAGCGACACAGCTGTAAAATACCTTGGAATTTTTGATGCTGAGAATCCGGAAGAGACAAAAGCTGCTGCTTTGAAGTTTCATTTGATGCTGCGTTCGAAATACACGGCTCTGGTTTCCGGTGATGGTGCCTGTGCAGGTTGTGGTGAGAAATCAGCTTTAAGATCTGCGGTAACAGTTACCGAGATGTTTATGAGAACCGTATTCAGAAAAAAAGCAGACAGGCTTCAGAAAAAAACAGAAAAACTTAAAGAAAATGGTCTGGAGATTCTTCAAAAAGTAAAAAAGGAAGATGATAAATCTTATAAAGCATTTCAACAAACCGTGTTGCATATCCTGATGCGATACGGAAGAGAAACAGAGGAAGTAACAGAAGCAGAAATTGCTGAGAACTTCAATGGATCGGAAGCGGATATTCTGAATGTTATTGTTAATGCCTTGCTCGTTGATGCATCCAATCATTCAGAGTTGCATGCATTTGAGGGACATGCCCCCAATGGGATGTCTGTGATGGCAATGACTGCCAACACAGGTTGCAATACGGTTTATGGTTCAACACCGCCCAACAATCCCCATCCATATCCATGGATGAATTCACTTTTTCAGGATGGCTCTACCATCGGATGGTTGGTTGGAGAAAGTTTCATCAGGGATCATGCTGCAACATCGGTGATTCCCGAGCGGTTGGCTGATGTCATTCTTGGTAATTTTGAAAACGGCTTCAGTGCTGATGATTATTTTCGATTCACTCATTTTACCGATACATATATGACCGATCAGGAAATAATTGAATTACCTAAAGTGTGGGTTACCGGTGGTGATGGCGGGATGGGTGATATCGGGTTTCAGAATATGTCTAAAGTAGTACTGCAAAATCGCCCGAATATTAAGATGATGATGCTTGATACACAGGTATATTCAAATACCGGGGGACAGAATTCTGATTCTTCGCCAATGACAGGAGGATTTGATATGAATCAGTATGGAACAGGCAGTGAGGGAAAACTAACAGAGATGAAATCTGTTGCCGAATCTTTCCTTGGTGGTCATGGTTCCCCATATATTGCCCAGGTATCTATGTCAAATGCAGGAACATTGTACAAGTCAATGTTGGATGCTCTAACATATAGAGGCACAGCTTATTTCCAAGTATATACGACATGCCAGCCGGAACATGGTGTGCCCGATTATGCATCTCAGATTCAGGCTCTCAGAGCAAGAGACAGCAGGGGAATGCCGGAATTTGTGTATGATCCTCGCCTGGGTGAATCATATCAGGAAATTCTTAAAATAAGCGGAAATCCATCTTTCAAAAGAGATTGGGCAGAAAAAATTGCCCCTGTGATAAAACAGAAATATACATATACCGTTGCACACTGGGCATTTTCAGAACCTCGTTTTAGGTTTCATCATAAAATCATTTTACAGGAAGATACCAATGGCATGATACGTCTGGAAGACAAATTACAACTTATTTTGATGAATGACATTACGAACAGGAAATACATCGATAAGGGTCACCGATCATATATTCCTGATTTCGGTGTTTATGCCATTGATTTTAATGAAGAAGGCAAAGCTGTATACCATGCTCTCAGCAGGCAGATGGTGATTTTCTGCGTGGAAAGACGAAAGGCATGGCGTATGCTACAGAGCAGGGCAGGTGTTATAAACGAAGATTATAAGACACAACTGGAATTACTTGGCAAAATTGATAAAGGGGAATTGAGTGTTGAAGATTTTTACCGGGAAATATCTGTAAAAGAGTTGTCATAGTTTCTCTATAATTCACGTTCAAACAAGTGATTGATCCTGTAAGATCAGAAACCGAAATTGATACCAGTGATTAAAGTTAACGTGGAACCTCTGAAAAGAGCAGGTGAATACAAATCTATAAGTCCACTGTTTTGTTCACTTCTGAGTTCCAGATACAATGTGCCGTCATTTATTGCTTCCCAGGATATTTTTACTGCTAAATACTTATCCCACCATCTCACATGTTCCATAAAAGTAGAACCCGGAATATTGTTTATACCATTTATTTCTTCATAAATCATTTCAGGTCCTTTCCTCGCTTTTGCCCAGGAAAGGTTACAACGAAGATTTTTCATTGGAAGCCAACTGAGCTCAAGAAACACCTCATCCGCATTATCTCTCAGATAATGCCCAAGATTATAATTATTTGACTCAAAAGTTGTAACTGCTATATTATGTGTATAAGTCCAGGGATTGGTGCGAGTATATTCAGCAGTTAACCAAACATTATTAACCGGAAAATCAAATAAACGCAAACCTGCTTTCCAACTGAATAAATTTGTATGCTGAGATTCACTGAATATTTTTCCAATTCTGACCTCATCTATAAACAAGGTTG
Organism: uncultured Flavobacteriales bacterium; assembly: GCA_964619305.1. Classification (GTDB taxonomy): domain Bacteria; phylum Bacteroidota; class Bacteroidia; order Flavobacteriales_H; family CAZUDW01; genus CAZUDW01. The sequence goes on along the minus strand of CAZUDW010000090.1, from coordinate 6,512 downwards.
AATAAATATGCAGGTGTTTGATTTGCCTTGAGCTTATATCAAAAAATAATTGTGAATTTTGTCCAATATCATTACCCCCGGTTCCATTGTAAGTATGGTCTATGGATTTATAAAAGAAAAAGGGGATGAGATATGCAGGGTGTTCTCCTATATCACCGTAAATTATTGAGTTTCCAAATGAAAAATTAAAATTTTTAAATGGCGTGATAGTAAACATATTTGAAGCCAGATATTTATCATGAAATACGCGTCTTCTCTGTCCTCCGATAAAATAAGATCGGGTACTGTCAACGATCTGTGACACCAACCAGCCGTGAATATAATTGAAGTCGAGCCAGGATGTAGGATTTAATTTTAATTGTATAAAAGCAAATGATGGCTGATGAGCTGAAAAAATATTTGCTCCATTGTAATTATTTCCCCATGTGAAATGATCTTTAAGTAAGGAAATTGAGCCCCATTGCCAAGACCAGGAAATGCCTCCTTTCATTTCATTAAAGTCAGTTCTTTGCATGTCTACTCCCTGGTTGTATTTGAAATTTCCCCCTTGAAACTGCGTAAGTTGATCTGGTGTTGACAATGCCTGTGAGATGCCATTATCCCTAAGGCTGGCTGAAAAACCAAAATGTTTGCCCAACGAACCGTATGTTTCGGCACCATTCCACCTGTGTACTATATTGCCGTTGGAATTTGTATAATACCTGATTCCCCCGATCGGGTTTAAAGTGATTTTAAAAAGTGAGTCCGCATAATAAAAAAGATCAATGCGTTTATTGAAATCTTTGTCGGGATGAAGTTCTTTATTGAAGTCCAGCATATAAAATTCCAGTTCTTTTTGCTGTCTTCTGTTTAATTCGCTGGTATCTATTTTGCTAAATAATTGTGCTATCTTTTTTCTTGTATAGGGTTTGACGGCAGAGTTTATCTCTATGATTTTTAATGCCGACAATTCATCAATAAAATCATATACACCGGATGTGATAGGTTCAAAAACCGCTTGTGAATAGACTTGGATGTTTAATAGACAGAGAAAGGAAATAATGAAGATAGATTTCATTTAATTGCTTCTTGCCCGCTTAAATATTATGTTTTTAACTGCAGTGAAGAAGTAACGAAAATCAGTTTTGAACGGGGCCTTTTCGTATGCCTCAAGATATCTCATTTCTGAATTCATGATCTCATCTAATGTGGAAGGTAGATCAGCATAAAAAGGAGGAATAAGTCCAGGCTTAAACATTATTCTCTTTTTTTTGAGTTTATCAGAATAAAGATTCATAAACTGATTACTCAGCGGTCTGACACCTACCAATTTGATCTCTCCTTTGAAAAGGTTGATCAACATAGGCCATTCATCAATCCACAATGACCGCAATAATCTTCCCCAACTGGCAACCCTAAAATCATTACTAAACTTGCCACCGGATTGAAGATTGTTTTTTTCATAGATATACTCCTGGAGATATTCCGCATATGGACGCATTGTACGCAATTTATATACTGTGATGGGTTTACCTGAATAGCCTATCTTTTCTGTTTTGAACAGAATGCCGGTTGATGGCTTTTTCTTATTGGCCGGTTTTCCGTTTTTGCTGCATACAATATAACTTAGCCCATTCAATGTCTTTTGGTCTTCAATTCTAAATCCGTGATAAATAAGGCGCCCAAGTGTTTCTGAAAGTGAAATGGCCCTTTGTTTCTTCTTTGTTACAATATCGTAAGCACCTGAGCTTACAGGCATCTTAGGAATCAATCTGTTAAGGATAAAATCTCCGGTCAGAATTAATCCGGAAATTATTTTATTATGATTTGAGGTGATCCTTCTCCTGCGTTGATCAATGGATTCGACACATCCTATAAAAAATCCACCTGCAGGAAGTGCTGCATATACTTTTGTAAAATAATTATCTAAATTCTGTATCGAATTGATATTAAGGGAATTAACAATATTATAAAAGCCATGACTATTTCTATGTATGCTTTCAGTATTATCTATGATTGAAACATCTGATTTCCCAAGATGTAATTGAACAAGATCAGACACTGCTTTATTACCGGTAATGTCGGAGACTGAAGGGATAGAACAAATGCTTGCAGATGCTGTTGTGGTACTGATAATAAACATTGCTCCCAGTGCTATTGCAATTAAACCAAGATATAAGTATGAATTTGATTTATCTTTTGTACTGTTAACTAATTGCTCTTTTTTGTTTTTTGGTTTTAGATGGCTGTCCATTTGTTCAGCAGTTGTCGCTTCAGAAATATCATCCAATATCTGATTGTTGATTTCAGCCGTTACCAAATTGGTATCAGACAGAGCATCTTTGTGTAGTAATACATCCTTGGCAGGTAACAAACTAATATCAGACAAGGAATTTGGCAACTGGTGCAGATTCTGTATTTGTTTTTTTTCTTTATTCAGTGCTGTTTGATTGGGTTCATCAGAAATGTAGAGAGAAGCATTGTACGCATTGATTACTGCGCCTCCTGCTGCAATGGCAGAGTGGTTAGCAATTTCGTGGCACTTCCATATTTCTGTCATGTTATCGATTTTCACCAGTAAGTCGATGGATTGCTTTGTGTATGCTTTCGATTTATTCAGATATGATATGGATGTCTGATCTGATTCATTCAACAGCATGATTGCACTGTCAGCGGTAGCAAGAGCCGACTTTCCATAATTGATGGCTTTTTGCGTATAAAGTTTTATTTGTGTCCTGGATTGCGCAACGTGTATAAAACGTGCATACAGGTATGTCATTTTAGCATTTTTTGCAGTTGCAAATGCATAATCTTCAGCACTCATTACTGTCTCTTTGGTATTGTCATCAGGGAGGTTAGGAAAAATTCTCTCTGGATTTTCTACATTAATATCAGGATCGTTGGCGTTTTTCAGATCACTTCCCGAGCCGGCATAAGCCATGCTGCTTAATGATGCAACAAGCACTAAGTAATTGATAACTAGCACACCCGGGCTTAGTATTTTTAACCCATGTCTAAAAAACATCCTGTATAACAAACCTTGCTCTTGCAGATGGTAAAAGAATAAAAATTATCCTTTATATGGGATATTAATTTCAATGTTTCACAAAATAGTCCAATAAACAATTTAAACGCATGAACTTTATGTATGCAAAGACGATGTGAACTTATCTCTTTTTATGCTTCCGTTAATCCATTTTATTGCAGAATCAGGATAATCTTCTATAAGCCAATTCATAAACATATTTACATCTATACATTGATTCAACATTTTATCCCTTTTATCAGCCCAGATTTCTTTGCAGGAATTTATTTCAAGAAAAGATTTGATCAGATCAAGCAGAGCCTGAGGCTCAGATGCAGAAATTCCATAAGTGAGATCATAATTGTGCTGTAACTCTTCAAGATAACCCAATTTGCCAACAAAATCATTGAAACGCAATGCAGGAGTTCCTAACACAGCAGCTTCACAGGCCATTGTCTGACTGTCTCCAATATACATTTCTGCAAAACTGAGAGCATGGTGAATTAAATTAGGTTGCAGAGGCAAGCGGTAATCTTTAAATTCTTCCGGCAGCTCTCTTTCTGCAGACAGATATACATTGCCATAGGAGCTGAGCATATCTATTATCTTTCTCACAAGTTCAAGAGGAATGCCTCTTTTCCCTTTATCATGAAAGGCACTGAGTTGAGCAAGGCGTATCAAAAAATATTTTCCTGTTGTATTGCTGAACAAATGATTGACAACACTTCGATCGGGTTTGAAATATAAGGGGTGTAGATAGGCCAGTTCCAAATATCCGGGGAAAGAAATTTTTTTGTAATTATAGGGTGTGCAATCACATGCAGCAGGCGCCAGTATATGCGTTGCATATCGATAGCCCCATTTTACGAATTGTGGGATTTCTGCAGCATCATCTTCGCTTATTACAATACTTGGAATTTTCATTAATCTGCCAATATGGGTTATCGCGATATCTGTTCCTGTCATCAGGTCAGGTTTGAATTGCTGTACAATCCTCATTATTTTATATTCCCTACTTAGGATTGAAGTTATCAAAGCTATTTTGCTTTTGCCTTTTCTTGGGGGAAGGAATTTCTTTTCAAATGGAACATTTTTAAGTAGTTCGGTAAGTACATCTTTTTCCCTGACCACAAGTAAGATTTCGTGTCCCTTCTTGCCCAGGTATTTAATCAGATGAGAAATGTAATGATAATGAGCAGGATGCCCGAGATAAAACAGGTATTTTTTCATCTCCATTTGATTAAGATGGGTTTGATAAGGTTTTTAATTTTCTGAATACACCATTCCGATATCCACAATATTCTGTTGTTGTGCCATCTTTGCGGGTGCAAAGTTATAATGATGGTCTCAGGAAGTTTTTTGGTTCTCAGCATATTTATAATGTCAACTGTTGTTCTTACGGGTACCTGTATATCTGACTGAACCCTGTCCCTAAGGTTTGCTTTTATATCAGCCCATGTGCGCCCGCTGTCTGTGAGATAAAGGATGGAAGTGTAGTCTATGTCAAGATATGCTTCTGCTTTGATGCCATATTTTTTGTAGTCATACCGTTGCCAGAGATCTCTGTTGTCGTATTTTGACCAGGGGCTGCCATGCATGCTGATCGTACTTACAGGGCAGATGCATTTAATTCTTTCCAGGTTGGTTTGAAATGATTGGATGGCTTTTTCAAAATCTCCGTTGCATACCGACAGGTCTTCGTAATGATAAGCTGTTTCATGCCCCATTCCATTGATAGCCCTGATAATATCCGGATCAAAACTCTCTTTTACTGTTCTGAAATAATAGGTTCCATTGATCCCTGCATCATGTTCAATTTTTGCCATCTTCAATGCATTCCCGGGAGATTTGTCCACATCGTGCCTTAGAATGACGGTGTTTTGCCCTGCTGATTGTTGTGCTGAAACAAAATCAGAAATGCTTTTAGTTTCATACCCGGCCATTTGCAGAGCAGCCAACAGTTCGCTGTATATTTTGAGTGTAAAATCTTTCATGTAGTTTTCTGAGCAATTTTGGAGAGTGCGAGCAACATCCAAGCCTGTCCCCAACGCAGATAGGATATTTTGTTTATGAACAATCCGGATTTTTTATAATAAAAATATCCACCGGCATCCTGCATATTGGCGATGGTCCATTCCGCAATAATTCTGGCAAATGCTTCAATACCTTCCTGATAATGTCCCATGGAAGCAAAAGTAATAATGCCTTGTGCCTGGTGGTGTATGTCAGCAGGCCAGTTATGAGGAAGACGCCACAAAGCTCTGCCCTCACCGGTGAACTGTTTTTCCCTGTAGAAGGCAAGCCCTTTTTTCAATGCCGTCAGATATTTCTCTTCAGAAAATGCAGACAGTTCAATGATCCGGGCCAATGAGTTTAGGATAAATCCCTGGTGAAAATCAACCTGACATCGCTCCACATTTGTTTGTAAATCCATGCTGTAGTTCCAGTGTCCGTCAGTATGCTGTTTATTGATGACAAAATCAACTGCCTTTTTAGCCACATCAAAATATTTGCTTCCGCCATTTTCTGCCCAGGCATAGAAAAGGACTTCTGCTGCAAGCAAGCTGGCGTTATAACACAGTTCGGGTTTGAGTGTGCTATAGCTGAAACATAATCCTTCTTCAAATCTGCTGATGTGCAGGTCATTCATTATAAAACGGCTTGCAGAGAGGATGGCTTCAAGAGCTTTTTTACTGTTAAAAACCCGGTAATAGGCATACAATCCCTTCACCACAAAAGCAGTTACTACAGAGGTTGGAGAATAAGCAGGCAGGTATTTTACAGGGCTTATCCAGGGAAAATTATAGCCCCAGCACATGCCATGATATCCTTTGGAATAATTATTCATCAGCCGGTTAAAACAATCATCCGCTCTGTTTTTATAGGATTGTTCCCCGTATTTCTCATACATTATACACCATGCCTGAAGGCAAAGTCCCATCATTTTTGGATTCACAGACTTTTTTATCCCGATTACAGGACGAATATTGAGGGGCAGGCGTTTGAGTATCTGGGTGGACAAAATCTTTGGCCATTTACCCGGAAATGCCTTGATAAGCGGAGAATTCATTGCATCATAGGGGTCATAACCACGGTATTGACTGCGGTCTATGTACGAAATCAACTGCTCCAATGAATGATTGATTGATTGCATTGAACAAAAGTACAGGTTTTGAATTGAGAGCTGGATTTTTATCATTAAATATCTTCATCCGGAGAACTGAACTTCCGCCCTGCACTAATCTAATGTGCCTGCGAAGCACGGAGCCTCAGCTATCGCATACTCCTTGTTACCGGCTGCTGTTCTTTTCATCCGTAAGAGTTTAATGATCTCTTTTATCAGTCCTTTTACGTGCGTAAAACACCCGGCTTGTCGAACCGTGTCCTGCACCTTTAGTCCGTGCTTGTATCCATTTTCCGTCTTTGCCTGTCAGTGCGGAGAAGCCTTGTGTCACAAGTTTGTTACGGATAAATCATAGTAGGCTTCAATTTCTTGAATAAGTGTGTC
>CAZUDW010000089.1:7742-12394 GCA_964619305.1 uncultured Flavobacteriales bacterium | reverse complement strand
TAAAGTATTCCGCTGGTGACCATTTTCGTCCAGCTTCCTGCACGGGACGGAAATAGCAGAATGCACTTATCAACAGAGGGAATAAATCAGCTTATTAATGTAAGTTTGCAAGGAAGTTCCGGAACGGGATATTTTTAATCTTATGCAGAAATACCTGTCATTTATAAAATTTTCTCACACGATTTTTGCACTTCCCTTTGCAGCAATAGGTTTTTTTCTCGCTTACAAAAATGCAGATGTTACAAGCGGATGGACAATTGCCGTCCGGGTGTTGTTATGCATGGTGTTTGCACGCAATGCAGCAATGGCTTTTAACCGCTATGCAGATCGCCACATCGACAAAAAAAACCCCAGGACTGCGGGACGGGAAATACCGGTTGGGAAGATCAGTCCCGGTTTTGCCCTGGCATTCTCATTGCTCAATGCTGCTGCTTTCATCCTTACAACCTTTTTCATCAACCGCCTGTGTTTCTACCTCTCCCCTGTCGCTTTGCTGCTGATTTTGGGTTATAGTTTCACAAAACGCTTCACTTCTTTTTCACATTTTGTGCTCGGGGCGGGATTATCGCTGGCACCTATTGGCGCCTACCTCTCAGTAACCGGCAGTTTCAGCATCCTGCCTGTTCTTTTCTCCGTTGCAGTGCTGATGTGGGTAAGCGGTTTCGATATTATTTATGCCTTGCAGGACACCCAATTTGATAAGGAGTATGGCCTGAGGTCTATCCCATCGGTAGTTGGAGATAAAAGCGCTCTGAGAATTTCTGTTTTTCTTCATCTCCTCTGTATTTTCTCTATCTGCATGGCGGGATGGATGGGCGTCTTTGGCATAAGTTATTGGTTGGGATGCCTGTTCTTTACTGTTATGATCATCTACCAACACCTGGTTGTAAAACCCGGGGATCTGAGTAAAATCAACCTGGCTTTTTTCACTCTCAACGGTCTTGCCAGCTTAATTTTTTCCATTTTTGTTATTCTTGATATACTTGTATGATGAATAGAACAAACCGTATTGTCAATATTATAAGAAAGCTGGGGCCGGGATTTCTGTTTGCCGGAGCAGCTATTGGGGTATCCCACCTGGTGATGAGCTCATCAGCCGGTGCTAAATATGGCTTTGGCCTGCTGTGGGCAGTACTGCTTGCCAACATTTTGAAATATCCCTTTTTCCAGTTTGCCCCCCGTTATACCGGAGCAACAGGAGAAAACCTGATCCAGGGTTATCGCAAACTCGGCATGTGGGCGATCTGGATTTACCTTATCATCACTGTTGGTACGATGTTCACCGTACAGGCAGCGGTAACAATAGTAACTGCCGGTGTTCTCAGCATGATGATCCCTATGATATCTCTAAGTGCCGTAACATGGAGTATCATCATACTCTGCATTTGTATGCTGATTTTAATGGCAGGCCGTTACAGTCTGCTCGACAATCTGATGAAGTATATTATTGTGCTGTTGGCTATCTGTACTGTTGCTGCAGTTCTTATGTCTATTTATCATCCTGCAACACCAAAAACGGAATTCATGCACACTTTTACATGGGATACGGCAGGCGTGGCGTTCCTTATCGCACTCATGGGCTGGATGCCGGCACCACTTGATCTAAGTGTCTGGAATTCTATTTGGGCACAGGAAAAAAGGAAACAGATAGGCAAACTGAGTATGAAGGATATGATATTTGACTTCAATATGGGGTATTATGGAGCAGTGGTACTTGCGGTCTGTTTTCTCAGCGTTGGCGCTTTGATCATTTACGGACAAGGCATTGATATTCCTGACAAAGGAGGTCAATTTGCAGCTATGCTTATTGATATGTACACAAAAGCTTTTGATACTGTTGGACTGGGCAGCGTTGCTTATTATGTGATCAGTATAGCAGCTTTCACTACCATGTTTAGCACAACTCTGACTTGCCTGGATGCATATCCGCGGGTGCTTTGGAGAGTGACAACCGTATTCAAAGAAAATAAAAAGAAAAGACTGAGTGCTGCTGAAACAGCTCATAAAGAAAGCAAACAAGCTGAATCAACTTCCAAATTCTATTCACTGCTTAATTATTGGGGATGGATTGTCCTTGTTGCATCGGGCGCGATTGTTCTACTCACATTTCTTGGAGGTAAAATGGGAATTATGGTGAAGATTGCAACTATTTTATCATTCATTCCCACACCACTCTTTGCATATATTAATTACAGACTTGTCACCAGTGATCATATGCCGGTTGAAGCACAGCCAAAAAAGAGCATGCGTGTCTTTAGTTGGGTATGTATGGTACTCATCACAGCTTTTTGCGTTTATTATTTCTATTCGCTTTTTTGAAATGACCGGGTACTGCCATGGTAATATCAATTTTTAATCATATTTTTAGCTGTTTCATTTATTATGTTTATTTTTATACTTTAAAAACATGATGAAAAAACTATCATTTCTTCTTCTTTTTTGCCTCGCAACCATTTATCTCTCTGCCCAGCTCAATTCCGGTAAGCATAAGGATTATTATATTCCAAGATCAGCAGTTGTCGATCCTGCTCTGCTTCCACCCGATTTCAACCCGGTGCTGCAAAACATGGAAATGCCACACCCGGGTAGTGGTTCTTACAGAGGATATCTTTTGCAGTTGAAACAGGAAATGGCTAAAAGATACCCGGGCAGATATAAAAGCAAAAATATTGGACATAGGTCAGCTGTCCCGCAACCAACCATCGAAAGGGGTTTTAAAGGCAACAGCTACAACAACAGTGTTCCCAATGACAACAATATGGCTATTTCAAATGGAGGCATCTTGCTCTCTGCAATCAACTCAACTTTATGGGCATGGGATATCAATAACAACGATACCCTTATTTTTACAAAAACACTTGGTCAACTGGCACAGCCCCTGATGATCAACCAGGCAAAATTTGATCCTAAACTCGTTTATGACCCGGATCAGGACAGGTTTATCCTTTCCTATCTCAACGGTTTTACTCCAGCGAAAAGTTACCTTATTATTGCCTTCTCTTCTACCAACGATCCCAGGGATCCGTGGTATTTGTTCAAATTCAGTGGTAATCCTCTAAACGATAACACATGGTCTGATTATCCAGCTATGACAATTACCAAAGATGAGGTTTTTGTTACCCTCAACCTGCTTTATCCGGATTCCTCCTGGCAAACAGGGTTTAAACAAAGTATCATCTGGCAAATTGATAAAAATGCCGCATTTTCAGGAGACACTCTTATCAATCAGCGGCTATGGTATGACATAAATTTTAATGGAAAAGCAATCCGAAACCTCAATCCAATCAAAGGAGGTTTGGGACCTGCAGGTACTGAAATGTATTACATCTCAAACAGAAATTTCGATCTCCAAAACGACACTGTCTTCATCGTTGAAACAACAGGAAATCTATCTGATCCCGACTCAAAACTGATCGTGAAATATGGAACAAGCGATGTATCATATGGCGTTCCACCTTTTGCCAGACAAGCAGGAGGGCATACTTTTGATACAAATGATGGTCGTTTCCTTGGTGGATTTCTTCTCAATAAAAAAATACAATTTGTAGGCAATTCTTCCTATTACTTAATAAGCGGGATTGATACATTGCTCTATGCAGCAGTCTATCATGGTTTCATTGATAGTCTTGATAATGATGTTCCATTTGTTCATGCGAACATTTATTATGATCCTGATACTATTCTTGATTTCGGTTATCCGAATATTGCTTTTGCCGGTGACCAGTACTGTGATGATGATGCAATTATCAGCTTTAATCACAGCGCTCCGACAGTGTTCTCGGGCTCTTCCTGCGTGTTTTATTCAGGCGAAGATGCTTATTCAGACATGGTCACCCTCAAATCAGGTGATAACTATGTAAATATTTTAAGTGGGACTTATGAGCGCTGGGGAGATTATTCTGGAATTCAACGCAAGTTTGACGAACCGGGCAAAATATGGTGTGCCACCTCATATGGTGATGTAAACAAACGAAATGCTACATGGCTCACTGAACTGACGTCTCCAACAATGCCAAATGAAACTGGATTATCTAATGAGATTTCGGTTATTATAGACACGATCGACCAGAGTTTGTATCATCTCTGTGATGCATCTATAGGTGTAACAGCTTCTGGCGGAATGCCTCCTTTCACTTACATATGGAATGATCCGCAACAACAGAGCACACAATATGCTACATCTCTATGTGCCGGCAGTTATTCGGTTCGGATTACAGATTCAGATAACTGTATGACATCCGCTACTGCTTCCGTAAAAGAACCAATGCCTGAAGCCGGTGTTTTTCCAAACCCTGCTGATGAGGAAATTACCCTGCATTTCAATCTGGAAACAGATAAAACTGTGAATATCTCATTATATGATGTTAAGGGAGACCTGGTCAACGTCCTCCTTAACAGCAAAGCAGGTGCAGGTGATAATTTATTTAGTTTCTCTATAGCTCCTTTGGCAAAAGGCAACTATGTGATCAGAATCACAGCTTATGATGAAACTATACTGACAAAACAGTTTGTCAAGGATTGATCGCTGTTAATTACAACTTGATTAGGAATCTGAACAGATTCTTCGCACCACTATAACCGAACAAGGATCAAATAATACAAACTCCACTTCTACAGGGAGCAAAATAATAACCCATTTCCCTTTTTGAAGA
>CAZUDW010000089.1:0-7642 GCA_964619305.1 uncultured Flavobacteriales bacterium | reverse complement strand
ATTTAATATATATATCTTTGCATAAACAAATTCTAAAATGAATATTGATAATACAAAAGCACAGATGAGAAAAGGGGTTTTGGAATTATGTACATTATCCATACTTTCAAAAGGCGAAGCATATCCTTCAGACATCATCCAAAAGCTAAAAGAGGCAAAGCTCATTGTGGTTGAAGGAACATTATACCCCCTGCTTACCAGGTTAAAAAATGAAGGATTACTGAAGTATCGTTGGGAAGAATCCTCATCTGGACCTCCAAGAAAATACTATTCCCTTACCTATTCCGGAGAGCATTTTTTAAAAAATCTGGATGAAAGCTGGAATGAATTGGTTAAAGCAGTTGAGAAAACAAGATAAAAAAACTAAAATGAAAAAAACAGTAACTATCAACATCAATGGAATCATCTTTAATATAGATGAAGATGCTTATGAAGCGCTACAACAATACATATCGTCTATACGGGAACATTTTAAAAATTCCAAAGGTTGCGATGAGATCATTTTTGACATTGAAGCCCGCATATCAGAGGTCTTCTCTGAAAAAATAAACGATGGAAAACTAGTAATTACTATTGAAGATGTGACTCAGCTGATCAACTTAATGGGCAGACCCGAAGAGATAGCAGATGTAAACGAAGAGCAAGATGATACAGAAAATGATGAGAAATATAAAGCCGGACGGAGACAAAAACGCATATACAGAGATACGGATCATCAAGTTCTCGGTGGTGTTTGTTCCGGTCTTGGCCATTATATAGGAGTTGATCCGGTTTGGCTTAGAATCTTCTTTATATTATTCTTTTTTGGGATGGGATCAGGATTCCTTGTTTATATAATCATGTGGATCGTAATACCTGAAGCCAAGACTAGTGCTGAGAAACTTGAGATGCGAGGTGAACCCGTCAATATTGGAAACATAGGTAAGAATATTGAGAAAGAAATGAATAACATCCGGGATAAGTTCCATGAAGTTGATGGTAAGAAGCACATCAGGTCTGTCGGTTCATTCCTCAGCAGAATAATGGATATTTTTGTAAATATCATCGTATTTTTCTTCAAAACATTCGGGAAAATATTAGGTGTCATATTCCTGTTTGCAGGTGCAATCTTACTAACGGTTTTTCTTTATTCGATTTTTGACAGTAGTAATATTATTTCTTCTTTCACACCTGACGGAGCTAATTATTTCTCCTGGTCTGATCTAACGCAAATAATGTTCACTGAAAATGATCAGACATGGCTGGCAACTGTTGGAATAATCCTGCTCATCGGTATTCCCCTATTCTCAATCGTTTATAGTGGATTCAAGCTGCTGTTTAACATCAGAAATGATTGGAAAATTGCAGGCATTATTTTATCAAGCATGTTTCTTGCAGGAATGATAATGTGTATAATAGTCGGCTTACAGATAGGAAAAGATTTTTCATTTACAGAAAGCAGCTCATACAACATACATACCAATAACATTAAGGGGGATACGTTATCGCTTGTTTTGACTTCAAAAAATTATATTGGAGATAAAAAAATAGGAAGCAGGAAAAGATCATGCCCTTACATAGAGAATAGTCAACTTTATCTTGGCCCTCCCCGTGTGGATATCATCGCCAGCGAATCCGATAGTTTTAATATCCGGATAATTAAAAGCGCAAAAGGAGAAAATAAAAAAGATGCATATTTACGGGCAAAACATATACGTTATCCTATATCAATTCGTGATAACCACATTTTTTTCAATCCCTGTTACAGCATTAATCTTAAAGACAGATGGAGATCACAGGAAATAAAGGTGATAATTGAAATACCGGAGGGAAAAACTGTATTTCCGGGTAAAGGGATGGGAAAAATACTTTATGATGTTCAAAATGTCAGTAATACACTTGACAAGGATATGGCAGGTCATTATTGGAAAGTTGATTCAGGTACGCTCACCTGCCCGAACAATATATAAATGAGTCCAGTCTAAAAACAAACAAAATCAAAAAAGTTTCTATTGGCGATTTTTACACTTTTTTCAATTAACTGATACTCAGGCATCACTAAATCTCAAAAAATATAAATCTCATCCAAAATAACTCTTTTTATGAAAGTCGCCTGTTCTTAGACTGAACTCATAAATTGTTTGTATTTTTACAGCGGAGGGTTGGCAGAGTGGTCGAATGCGGTGGTCTTGAAAACCATTGTCCGTGTAAACGGACCGGGGGTTCGAATCCCTCACCCTCCGCATTCTTCCTCTGAAAATCGAAATATCTTATGCCCCAATAGCTACCCTTTTTCGGTTTTCAATTTTATATACCTGTATGTAGGTGGAGTTTTTAGCATATTTAATTTGCCTGATTTTGTACATTTAGACCTTTAGATCAGCAAATTACAAAAAATCAAAACATTCATTTTCAACTAATTGAAATTGGTGAATTTTCGAACGGACAAGTCAGGAAAAACATCATACGTTGCTTGCTGCTGACGATATAATTGAAAAAGGAGAATTGAACAAGGCTTAAATTCAAGGAAATTTGCGTCAATTAACATTTTTTAACACATGATATATACTACTGAGGTACAATTCTTGTTAACCTTTGTGTTAATATATTCAATAATAAAAAAATGAAAAAATGAAAAAATATATAGGATTTATCTTGACAGGAATCATTGCAAGTGTGTTATCCATATTTCTAATGAAGACATTTGCCCCAAGGCTAATATTACAGAACCATAAATACAACCAGACTGCTGCTAAAGTTTCGCAAGTCAGTTATAATCCACAAACAGGAATACCAATGGATTTTATCGAAGCTTCAGAGATTGCAGTCAATGCTGTTGTTCACATCAAAACAGAGTTCATGCAGGAACATACGGGTTATTTATATGATCCTTTCCAGGATTTCTTTTGGGGCAATGGCACGAGAAGATACAAAAACTACACCCCTGTAATGGCCTCGGGTTCTGGGGTAATTGTCTCCTCAGATGGATTTATTGTGACAAATCGTCACGTGATTAAGAATGCCGATAAAATTCATGTTATTTTAAATAATAAAAAAGAATATGATGCAACTGTGATCGGCAAAGACCCTTCTACCGACATAGCATTATTAAAAATTGATGAAAACAATTTAGATTATCTACCCTATGGAAACTCTGATGAAGTAAAAGTTGGGCAATGGGTTTTAGCAGTTGGTAATCCTTTTAACCTCACTTCTACAGTTACAGCAGGTATTGTGAGCGCTAAAGGAAGAAACATCAATATACTGAATAATGATCCCAACAACAACCTGCCCGCTGTTGAATCTTTTATACAGACGGATGCAGCCGTCAACCCAGGTAACAGTGGTGGAGCACTGGTCTCTGCTGATGGACAACTGATAGGTATAAATACTGCCATACAATCAAACACAGGTTCTTATACGGGTTATGCTTTTGCTATTCCGGTAAATCTGGTTAAAAAAGTTGTTAACGATTTACTGGAATACGGTTCTGTTCAAAGAGCTTTTATTGGAGTGTCGATCAGAAATATAGATAACGATCTGGCTAAAGACATAGATGTTCAGGACTATAGTGGAGTTTATGTTTCAGGTTTGATGCAAAATGGTGCAGCAGAAATTGCAGGATTAAAAATCGGAGATATTATCACACAGGTTAATGGCAAAGAAGTGACCAAGGTTTCTGAACTGCAGGAGCAAGTGAGTAACTACAGCCCTGGTGATAAAATTACTGTAAAGGTTAGACGGAAGGGGACAACGCTTGACATTCCGGTTGAATTGAAAAATTCGTTAGGAAAAACCGATCTGGTCAAGGCAGAAGATAACAATGCAAATAGACTGTTGGGTGCTCAAATTGATAATGTTTCTGATGATTTGAAAGAAAAGCTCAATATTGACGAAGGTGTACAGATAAGGGATGTAGGATCTGGTCGTTTTAGATCTACCGGTATTAGAAATGGGTTTATAATCACAAAAGTTAATAAACTCATCATTCATAATTTCGGGGAGTTGAAAGATGCCTTAAGTTCAATAAAAGGTGGTGTTCTCATCGGAGGTATTTATCCAAATGGTGTTAAAGCTTATTATGGATTCGGGATATAAAATATTGCATGATACAGCATAAGATTTTTGCATTTCTTTTTTTGCAAATTGATTGATATTTTTCTGACAAATGTTATTGATTGTGAATTCAATTCTTATTAATTTTGTTTTGAAATTATTCTGATAATCGTTAAGCTGGCACTATACCAACATTTATACATTCAATTTGAAACAGTTGAGACAACGGATAATCATTTTCCCTTCACACAATTTTATCAATCTAAATAATATATTTAAATGGAAAAAGTAAAAATCACACAAGAATCCTCTAATGGACATGCTGAGAAATACAACTCACTATTTGAAGATTTTATTTCTCATGAAAAAGAAACGGTAAAACTAATGAGTGCCGTTGGAAAACTACTTTATGAAAAGGGAGTTGAACTGGTATTGTTCAGAATACATCTGGTCGACAGTTCAGTATCACAAATATTGCAATTTCATGAATATGCCAGGAAAGTGGTGGAGAAGCCAATTGATATCTACATCACAACAGCTATTGCAAATGAAATGTTGTCATTAGATCTTGCTCCATCAAAAATAGATGTGGGACTATTGGGTAGTCAGTGGATTGAGCAAAAGGATAATTATAATAGTATTGCAGACTTTCTTGCAGATAAACTAAATAATTTTATAGGACAACAGAAATTACAAATTAAACCAAAAGATGTTGTTTTATTCGGTTTTGGTCGGATTGGCAGGTTAGCTGCAAGAGAAATAATTATGCAGGCAGGAAAAGGGCAACAACTTCGACTCAGGGCTATTGTAACAAGAAATACAAGTGATGAAAATATAATGAAAAGGGCAGCACTGCTGCGCAATGATTCAGTTCATGGCAAATTTAACGGCTCGGTGATTGAAGATATGGAGAACAAACAATTAATCATCAATGGACAGTTGGTAAAATTAATAGAATCAGCCACTCCTGATGGTATAGATTATGAATCTTTCGGGTTAAATGATGTGCTTGTTATTGACAATACAGGAAAATACAAAGAAAAAGACACATTAGGATTGCATTTAAAATCCAAAGGAGTATCTAAAGTACTGTTGACTGCGCCTGGTAAAGAGATGCCGAATGTTGTTTACGGAATCAATCATGATGATTTAGATCTTGAAAACGATGCGCTGGTATCAGCAGCATCATGCACAACAAATGCTATTGTACCTATATTGAAAGTAGTTGAAGATGAATTGGGTATAGAAAAAGGACATATAGAAACCATTCATGCATATACAAACGATCAGAATCTTTTAGACAATATGCATAAAAAAAACCGGAGAGGCCGCTCCGCCCCACTGAACATGGTAATAACATCAACCGGTGCTGCTAAAGCTGTAAGTAAAGTATTACCATCATTATCGGGTAAACTCACAGCCAATGCTGTCAGAGTTCCTACCCCAAATGGATCTCTTGCAATTTTAAACCTTTCCATAAAACAGGAAACCTGTGTGGATAACATAAATCAAATAATAAAAAAGGCAGCATTAAAAGGAGATTTGGTTAATCAGATTAATTACAGAATGGACAAGGAACTTGTTTCAACCGATATCATTGGAAATAGATGCGCTGCAGTGTATGACAGCAAGGCAACTATTGTTTTTCCGGACGGCTATAATGCCCTACTCTATGTATGGTATGATAATGAATATGGCTATACCAAGCAAGTCGTCAGGCTGGCTAAACACATGGCAAAAGTGAGACGCTTGATTTATTATTGATTAGATAAATAAAATTTAATATATTTGTATAAACTACAATCACATGAAATACCTTCATTACCCATTGGTTGGGAAGAAGGGCAATAAAGTGAAAGTGAAGTTTGATGCGCCCTGTAAAGTACTGTTAATGAACGGTACTGTTTATTCCCATTATGAAAAAGGCATTAGTTTTACAGCTTATGGTGGCTACAAAGAAACTTCTCCGGTTGTTTTTAAGCTTAAAAAAGATGGTAACTGGCATGTTGTCATCGAGTTAAATGGTTACTTCAATCCAGATAGGATAAATGCCTCTGTTGAAATAAATTAGGATAGCATCATTGGATTTGTGTTTGTTGTCTCAAATGATTCACCTTGTTCCTGAAATCATCCGGATTTAAGGAGTGATTCGATTTAACCGGTATTATGTCAGTCTCGTTACAGTTTTTATCCATTACAAAAATTCTCTTTAATGTATCCTCTCCGCTGATAAATTTATGAACAAATACATATCCAACAGCCACTTTCCTGTATTGGCGAATCTTTTTATTGAGTGAATCTAAGTCGGCTTTGATTTTGATCAAATCCTGATCTGTTGAATCTTTCGTTTTGTTGCTACTAATGTCAACAGATTCTTTCTTTTTAATAATTTCTTTATATCGTTCTATTTCGTTTTGTATATCGATGGCATCTTCACTCACATAATCCTTTATTTCATTGAAGTACTCAATACTTAATCCTTTATATGATTTCATGTCAATATTCGGATCATAAGACAGTTCTTTTCTAATACATTCGTCAATATCCTCCTTTGAATATGTCCTTTGAACCTGATCTGCTGCATGCTGTTTCTCTTGCGTGTTGCATCCTGCCGTCATCACACAAACAATGCCCAATGCCGGATAAAGAAAAAGCACTTTGGATATTGTTTTCATATTACAAACTTATAATATTAATAATTAAATACATAACGCTGAACAGGGAATAATATCATTCATATTAACATTGGCGCTCCAACTAATTGCACCATCAAATCATAAATATATTTCTTACAAAATATTATTTATTTAAATTATTCATAATTTAGTGACCATGGACTTTTGGAATCAGTCACCATTATGCCGTCTATTTATATCTTTCTCTGCAGGTATTATTGCAGCAATATTTATTGAACAAATAATCCCGTTTCAATGGTATATAATGCTGGGCTTGATGGTAATATTTATTTTTATTTACTCCTACAAAAAGTTATATATCAAGTATAAGTACCGGTTTCTGTTTGGAATCATTACAGATATATGCCTGTTCTCTTTTGCCTATATATTAACGATATTAAAAACAGAAAAATTAGATGCTGAACATTTCAGCAAGTTATACGCAGCTGGTGATCTGGCGATTGTGATGTTAGACGACAGGCCTGTTGAAAAAGAAAAGACTTATAAGCTGAATGTGAGGGTGTTAAATCTGAAGAAAAAAGACAATTGGGTAAATGTGAGTGGTCATGCTCTGATTTATTTACAAAAAGACCAAAAGAACAGGGATCTGGAATATGGTGATGTATTGATAGTTAAACCCATGTTTAAAGAAGTGCCTCCACCACAAAACCCCTCTGAATTTAATTATAAGAGATATCTGGGGTTTCATCAAATTGGGTGGCAGTCGTATTTGCCTACCGAAAAATGTATGAGAACAGGGCTGAATATTGGAAACACACTCTATTACCATGCTCAACATTTGAGGAATGCCGGTCTTGAGGTTTTAAGAAATCATGGTATGAAAGAAAATGAATTTGCGGTGGCTTCAGCGCTCATATTAGGTTACAAAGATGCACTTGATGATCAAATCAAACAATCATACTCAAGTTCAG
>CAZUDW010000088.1:0-12539 GCA_964619305.1 uncultured Flavobacteriales bacterium | reverse complement strand
AGGTAAAGTTTTGTTACTACTCAGCGGCAAAATTAGCCAAATTGGTGAGCGCCCCTATAGCATTTTGAGAGTTTTTTATGGATGTATCAATAACCGAATGAAGAATAGCTGCATACCAAATAACCATTATCTGTTTCTATCCGAATGCCTTTGCCGTCTTCACGGGGAAGTTTTTTATCAATTTGATTAATCCGATTATTGGAAAGGTTGTCCAATCTCTCACAGCAGTATGATGCTATTTTAAGCAAGGCAATCGCAAAAGAACCTGCACAATCCGATACGACCCCTAACAAACGAGGACGTAAAGCAAAAAACAAACCCTTGCGGCTGATAGAAACCATACAGCAAAAGAAAGAACAAACATTGCATTTTCTCTATAACCCGAAAGTACCGTTTGATAATAATCTTGCCGAGCGGGATTTACGAATGATAAAAGTGAAACAGAAAATATCGGGATGTTTCAGAACTTTCAAAGGGGCTCAAGTGTTGCGCAGAATCCGCAGTTACATCTCTACCGTAATGAAACATGGTTACAATGTTTTGGATGCCCTTGTTTTAGCTCTCAACAAACAGCCCTATTTTGCCCTTGTTCCATAGCGACTCGAACAGTAACATTATTTTTGATTCTGAACATTTTCAATGTATTACTTTTGACTTTTCATTTATGCGAATATTCCTGAGACTTCTGAAAGAAAGTGTATTATTTGCTTTCAACGCTTTGGTCATTAACCGGCTGAGGACGTTTCTCTCCTTATCAGGCATTACTATTGGTATTTTTGCGATAATTTCGGTTCTGACCATGGTTGATTCAATGAAGATTGCAATTCAAAGCAGCATAGAATCTTTAGGAGATGATGTTGTATTCATTCAAAAATGGCCATGGAATTTTGGTTCTGAATATCCGTGGTGGAAATATATCAACAGACCGGAACCGGATTATAGCGAATTGGATAAGATAAATAAGAGGTGCAGTAGTGCTGAGGCAAGTGTATTTATGTTCAGCGTTAATGAAACCATTGAGATGGCTAGTAACAGTTTAGAAAATGTATCTGTTATTGCCACATCACATGATTATAATCGTGTTAGAAATTTCGAATTAAAATCAGGGCGGTATTTTGCAGAAACTGAATCAAAAAGTGGAAGCCCGGTTGCTATTATCGGGTCAAACATTGCGGATGCCTTGTTTGGTACACTAAGCCCTTTAGGAAGTGAAATACGAATATTAAACCGGAGATTAAAAGTGATAGGAGTCTTTAATTTAGAAGGAGAAAGCATGATAGGTAATACTTTGGACAATGCTGTGCTTATACCAGTGAATTATGCAAGGACCATTATCGATTTACGAAGCAAAAATCTTGATCCATCTATCATGGTTAAAGTTAGAAGCGGTATATCAAATGATGAATTAAAAGATGAGTTGACTGGATTGATGAGAGCAATAAGGAAACTAAAGCCATTAGAAGAAGATAATTTTGCACTTAATGAAACCAGTTTGTTATCCAATGGTTTTGAAAACATGTTCAGAATGGTGAGTTGGGGAGGCTTTATTATTGGTTTATTTTCTATTTTGGTTGGCGGTTTTGGGGTGGCAAATATTATGTTTGTATCTGTGAGAGAGCGCACATCTATGATAGGGATACAAAAATCTTTAGGGGCTAAAAATGGGTTCATTTTATTTCAGTTTTTAGCGGAAGCTGTGATATTATGTATTGTGGGAGGATTAATCGGATTGCTGATTATTTATATTGGAACGATTATCATAAGCGCAACAGCAGACATGGATATCATACTTACTTTTCATAATGTTATGCTGGGGCTTGGAATTGCTGTCATTATTGGTTTGATAGCCGGCATTGTACCATCATTATCTGCTTCGCGTTTAGACCCTGTGGAAGCAATCAGGACAAGTTGATGTAGAGGATTGAATGCGAACCAATAAAATTATTTGATTATTAATAATGAAAGTATTAGTAACTGGAGCATCTGGATTTTTAGGTGAAGCATTGTGTCGGTTTCTAGTTGCAAAACAGATTTCCGTTGTGGCTTTATATAATACGACTTTCCCTACAACACTGGCAGAAATTAAAAACATCACTTTGGTCAGGGGGGACATTACCAAAGAAGACAGTCTCAAAGGTATTCTTCAAGGGTGTAGCCATGTATTCCATACTGCAGCATTTTGTTACAATTGGGCAAAAGACATATCTGTGTTTATTAATGTAAATGTTGAAGGTACCAGAAATTTGTTACAACAAGCTTTTGAAAGTGGGGTAGAACGTGTTGTGGTAACATCATCTGCCGGCACACTTGGCCCTGTGGAAGAAGAGGGTGATATAAATGAAAATAGTGAACGAAAAAGAGAATTTTTTAATTTATATGAGAAAACGAAATATTTAGCAGAGAAAATAGTATTGGAATATGTAGATAAAGGTCTGGATACAGTTATAGTAAATCCAACACGGATATTCGGCCCGGGATTGTTAGGAGGGGGGAATTTTACTACAGAATTGATTTCGAGGTACATAAGAGGTCAATGGCACTTTCTGCCGGGGAATGGATTAAGTACTGGCAATTATGTTTATATCGATGATGTAGTTGCAGGACATTGGTTGGCCATGCAAAAAGGATTGACTGGTGAAAAGTACATTCTTGGTGGAGAAAATCTCTCTTTTATTTCTTTTTTTAATATCATATCAGATGTTATCGGTAAAAAGTGGCGACTTGTTAAAATACCAATGTTTGCCATGCGTATGTTCACAACATTTACTGAACTATATTCTTTCGTTTTTCACAAACCTCCGGGGATTATGAAATCGGATGTTAAAAGATATTCATGTAATTGGGCATTTGACATTAGTAAAGCAAAGAGGGAACTTGGTTACAAGCCGGAATCGGTGAAAAAAGCCATTGAGAAAACGGTTTTATGGTTGCAATATGGAAAAACGAAGAAACCAGTTACCTTTATTACCGGTGCATCGTCTGGAATTGGTAAAGAAATAGCAGAAGAATGCGCAAGGCGTGGATTTGACCTTTTTCTTGTGTCTAAATCAAACATTCAAGGGTTAAATAATCTGGTCCAAAGTTTAAAAAACAGATACAATGTTGAAGTCTATCCAATGATTATTGATATCCTTGAACCGGATGCTCCTGAACGAATTATGAGAAGCATTAAAGAAAAAGGAATATCAGCAAATATGATTATTAATAATGCCGGGCTGGGAAATGAAGGGCGGTTTGATGCCTTTAATCTAAGAGAATATGATGAGATGAACTACCTGAATATCATGGCGCTAACTTCTTTAACGTATTATTTACTTCCAGACTTGCTAACTCAAAAGAAAGCATATTTGATGAATGTTGCGAGCATGGCAGCATTTCAGCCGGTTCCTTATAAGGCTGTTTATGCTGCGTCTAAAGCATATGTGCTGTCGTTCACATTAGCACTTCGCAAAGAATTTGAAAACAGAATAAATATTAGTGTGTTGTGTCCCGGGGCAGTACCAACAAACGATAAGGTGCGAGAGCGAATTACAAGACAAAGAAATATAGGGAAACAAAGCGTAACATCGGCATCTTTTGTTGCAAGGAAAGCGGTTTCCGGATTGTTACAAAACAAAGCTGTTATAGTGCCTGGTATTGTGAATAAGATATTACGAATTATTTCAAAAATCACACCCCTCACGTTAAAACAAAACAGACTTGCAAGAGCTTTTCGTTCCGAACAAATTCAGGATATCTGATTTCTGAATGGGAGATTATTGTTCAGTATAATTTTCTATTGTTTTTCAAATTAGAATAAATGATATAGCCAAAACTATTTAATTCTGATAATTAATCCAAACCCGAATATTTCAATGTTAATTCAATAATGATGTTATTCCAAAGTTATTAACACAACGGAAATGCTTACCTGAATTCATTTAAATTTGGCTCAAAAATCATTGTGCTTCAAAAAGAATTAAAACAAAATCTGCTTATGTATGATATTTCAGGTCTTAATAGAATATGTTCACAGGTAAGACGAGACATCTTAAGGATGGTTCACAATGTACAGTCGGGTCATCCTGGAGGTTCTCTTGGTTGTGTCGAATTTTTGGTGGTGCTTTATTTCGTTATAATGAAGCATGATCCCAAAAACTTTAATATGAATGGAAGAGAAGAAGATATATTCTTTTTGTCAAACGGTCATGTCTCTCCTTTGTGGTATAGTGTACTTGCACGGATTGGCTATTTTAATATTAGTGAGCTTAATACATTCAGGAAATTGAATGGTCGCTTACAAGGGCATCCTGCTATAGAAGAAGGTTTGCCGGGTATCAGGATTGCTTCCGGTTCTTTAGGGCAGGGGCTTTCTGTTGGGCTAGGAGCCGCCTTATCTAAAAGATTAAACAATGACAATCATTTCGTTTATACATTACACGGTGATGGAGAATTGCAGGAAGGTCAGATATGGGAAGCAGCATTATTTGCAGCTAAATATAAGCTTGATAACCTTATAGCAACAGTAGATTGGAATGGCAAACAAATCGATGGGAATGTTGAAGATGTTATGCCTCTCGGAGATTTGCAAAGTAAATGGGAATCCTTTGGATGGAAAGTATTATCGGTTAATGGAAACGATATTGGAGCACTTATTGATGTGTTGAATTTAGCAAAGAGCTATCGTGGAATGGGAAAGCCAATCGTGATATTAATGAAGACTCAAATGGGTATGGGGGTGGATTTTATGATGGGGACACATAAGTGGCACGGGAAGGCTCCTAACGATGAGCAATTGGTTGTTGCACTTGACCAGTTGGAAGAAACATTAGGTGATTATTAAAATGGTATTATCTAACAGAAAGAAGATTACAAGAACATGGTCTTTTGGACTTGCTATAAGTGCAACAACTTTTATTCTCATAACTTTCCTGAATGGTTATTCCCAAAATAAAGTTGATAAACCACAACTAATCAGGGTATTGTTCATTCTTGACGCATCAAACAGCATGAACGGTTTATGGCAAAGTGGAAGAAAAAGCAAAATTGCCGAGAAACTCCTTTCACAGGCATTAGATAGCTTACGTTATACGTCAAATGTTGAATTAGGTCTCAGGGTTTATGGTCATTTAAAGAATTTCCCTCCACAGGATTGTGATGACAGCAAATTAGAGGTGCCTTTTGGGCTATACAATGTAGATAAAATAAAACAAAAGCTGCATGAAATTACACCAAGAGGGACAACACCTATTGCTATGTCATTAGAGCTTGCAGCTAACGATTTTCCTCCGTGCAAAGATTGCAGGAATATAATTATATTAATTACAGACGGAATAGAAGAATGCAGGGGCGATCCTTGTGCTGTTTCATTGGCTTTGCAGAGGAAAGGAATTATTTTAAAACCTTTTGTAATTGGTATTGGTCTGGACATGCATTTTAAAGAAAGTTTCAAATGCGTGGGTAATTATTATGATGCTGCAGATGAAAAGTCCTTCAGGCATGTTCTTAATATAGTGATTTCACAGGCATTGAATTCCACAACAGCCCAGGTTAATCTCCTTGATGAAAAAGGAATGCCTACTGAGAGTAATGTAAATATGACTTTTTATGATTGGCAGACTGGAATAGAAAAATACAATTACATCCACGCGATCAATAATAGAGGCAATCCGGACACCATTAATCTTGATCCTGTTTCAACATACAGGATGGTGGTGCACACCATTCCTGAAGTTGAAAAAGATAGTATAAAATTAGTACCCGGGAAACACAATATTATTGCTATTGATGTACCACAAGGATTTTTATCATTACATTATTCAGGAATCAATCAATATAGAGATTTAAAAGCAATCATTAGAAAAGCTGGAGAACAAACAACCCTTCATGTACAGAATTTCAACACAAAAGAAAAATATATTACAGGTACGTATGATATTGAAATTCTTTCTTTACCTAGAATTATACTAAAAAATGTACAGGTAAGTCAAAGTCATACAACTGATGTTGAAATTCCACAACCCGGGTTAATCACATTCTTAAGTAATTCAGAGGGTTATGGAAGCATCTATATTGAAGATGGTAACGATCTGGTTTGGGTATGCCGATTGAATAATAAGCTCAATAAACAAAGCTTAACTATTCAACCCGGAAGATATAAAGTTGTATTTAGACCTAAAAACGCCAAAGCATCGGTGTATACAATTGAAAAAAGATTTGTTATAGAACAAGGCAGTTCAACTGCTGTTAAATTATACTGAAATATGGAAAGTATTATAAATGACTCAAAAGCTACCAGGGCAGGCTTTGGAGCAGCATTGTTTGATCTTGGAAGCAAAAATGATAATGTGATTGCTCTAACTGCTGACCTGGGAGAATCTCTGCAGATGGGAAGATTTATGAATGAATTTCCTGAGCGATTTATTGAATGCGGCATTTCAGAAGCCAATATGATGGGTGTTGCTGCCGGCCTTACAATTGGCGGCAAAATACCGTTTACTGGCACATTTGCAAATTTCTCTACCGGTCGTGTGTATGATCAAATAAGGCAATCTATAGCATACTCTTGTAAGAATGTCAAAATCTGTGCATCTCATGCCGGTCTTACTCTTGGTGAGGATGGTGCAACACACCAGATTTTAGAAGATATAGGGTTGATGAAGATGCTGCCTAACATGGTGGTTATAAATCCTTGTGATTATAATCAGACATACAATGCAACTTTGGCTATTGCAGAGTACGATGGGCCTGTATATTTAAGATTTGGCAGACCTAAAGTACCAAATTTTACCGGTAAGAATACAAAGTTTGAGATAGGGAAAGCTTTGCTGCTTAAAGAAGGCAGTGATGTATCAATAATTGCTACAGGTCATTTGGTTGGGAAAGCAATTAAAGCGGCAGAAGAGTTGCAAAATACAGGGATAGATGCTGAAGTGATCAATGTTCACACTATTAAACCTATGGATGAAGATGCTATTTTGGATTCTGTTAACAAAACTGCTTGTGTTGTAACAGCCGAAGAGCATCAGAAAAATGGAGGATTGGGTGAAAGTATTGCTCGATTATTGGCTGAGAAGTATCCTGCTCCAATAGAATTAGTAGCTGTGAATGACACTTTTGGTGAAAGCGGAAAACCTGAAGAATTACTTCGGAAATTTGGTTTGGATACTATCGATATTGTTCGTGCTGCCCAAAAAGTTATTTCGCGGAAGTAAATCATATCAACCTTGTCCTTTATCTAAATGTCCTAACATTATTTCAGTGAACGAATTCTCTGATAAAGAATTACTTGAGAAATTTCTTGATCCGGATACACGGTCTTATGCTTTTAACCTTTTAGTAAGGAAATACCAGGAACCTGTCTATTTGCATATCAGGCGGATGGTAATTGATCATGATGACACCAATGATATAGTCCAAAATGTTTTTATTAAAGTATGGAAAAATCTGGAAACGTTTCGAGAAGACTCTAAACTCTACACCTGGATTTATCGCATTGCCACAAATGAATCGATTACATTTCTGAAAAGAAAAAGAAATAAATATTTCCTGCCGTTGGAGGATGTTGCAAATTATATGTCTTCTGTAATTGATTCAGGTAATTATTATAATGGGGACGAAATACAAACCAAACTCCAGAAAGCAATATTGAATCTGCCAACAAAGCAAAGACTTATTTTTAATATGAAATATTTTGAGGAATTGAAATATGAAGAGATATCAGAAATACTTGGAACATCCATAGGAGCACTTAAAGCTTCCTATCATCATGCTGTTAAAAAAATAGAAAAACAATTGAAAGAGAATTAAACCTTTTTACTAAATTTTAATCTAAATTCAGATGCAAAAATACGAATCTAATATGCATGACGATCTGAAAAAGATCGCTCCTGCGCTTTCAAGTGTTGGGAAACACAATCCTTTTGAAATACCTGAGGACTATTTTGAGACACTGCCTGCTGTCATTCAGAATAGATGTAGTGAGGTTAGTAAATTCACATTAGTTAAAGATATACGCCATATTATTTTCAGGCGCCTTATTCCAATATCGGTAGTAGCAATTATTGCCATAGCATTTATTCTATTATTACCTGCTGATCATAATAATGACAAACTTGCAGAGTTAAGTGTTGATGAACTTGTTGGGAATTTAGATGAGAATTTTATCATTGAGACTGCAATAGAAAATAAGGTCTTGGAAGAAGAAATCACAAGTAGTGAGGAGACAGATGCTATTATGGACTATTTGATAGATCATGGTATTGACGAATCTGATATTGAAAACCAAATGTGAGGAGGATGCATGATGAGAAATTTAAAAATTATCGTTTTATTTGTTGGTTTTCTGACAGCTTTAGATGTTCAGTTGAAAGGACAGCCATCAAGTCCGCAAAGCAAGATTCAGGCATATAAAATTGCCTATTTAACGGATCAACTTGATCTGACACCGAAGCAGGCTCAGCTTTTTTGGCCATTGTATAATCAGATGGAACGAAAACTGAATGCACTTAAAATGGCACATCAATCCGAAAATACCAGATTATTTGGAGAATTAAAAAACCTGTCTGAAGACGAAATTAGTAAATTCATTGATGCAAAGTTTATTTATAAACGGAAAGAATTAGATATAAGACAGGAGTATAACAGGCAATTTAAAGAGGTCTTACCGATTCGAAAAGTTGCTATCCTTTACAGGGCCGAGGAATCCTTCAAACGCGAATTACTGAAGAAGATACGAAATAGTCACAAATAACAGGAGAACAATTTCTGTTATCAAACAAGAATTTATTCTGATTTTTCTTTAGGTGTTTCTGCTAAAACAATCACTTTATTGTTGAGAACTTCAACTACACCACCACTGATCTCAATCACTTTCTCTTCGGATGAAGTGGTAATCTTTATCTCTCCGTTATCAAGAGTTGCTATCATGGGGGCGTGGTTGTTTAAAATGCCAAAACTGCCATTGATGCCTGGGCACAATACTGAGGTGGCTTCACCTGAGAATAGGTTGCTTTCTGGTGTAACTATTTCAAGCTGCATTTACCTCAGATGATGATTCCTTAATAATTTTTTCACCTTTTTCTATTGCATCTTCTATAGTTCCGACAAGGTGGAATGCCGCTTCTGGGTATTTATCCATTTCCCCGCTTAGGATCATATTGAAACCTCTGATCGTATCTTCGATAGGCACGATAACACCTTTGAGTCCGGTAAAAGCTTCTGCAACGTTAAAGGGCTGTGAAAGAAATCTTTGGATTCTTCTGGCACGGTGCACTACTTGCTTGTCAGCATCAGACAATTCATCCATGCCAAGAATTGCTATAATATCCTGAAGCTCAACATATCTTTGCAACATTTCTTTTACTTGCTGCGCTGTTTTATAGTGATCTTCCCCTACTATTTCAGGGGTTAAAATGCGTGATGTAGAATCCAAAGGGTCAACAGCCGGGTAAATACCTAATTCGGCTATTTTTCTGGATAAAACTGTAGTGGCATCCAGGTGGGAAAAGGTAGTAGCCGGAGCAGGATCTGTGAGGTCATCAGCAGGAACATAAACAGCTTGAACAGATGTGATAGAACCACGTTTTGTTGATGTAATACGCTCCTGCATGGTGCCCATTTCGGTAGCCAGAGTAGGCTGATAACCTACAGCAGATGGCATACGACCTAATAATGCAGAAACTTCAGAACCTGCTTGTGTAAAACGAAAAATATTATCCATAAAAAACAATATGTCCCTGCCTCCTGTTTCTTCTGTCCCATCACGGAAATACTCAGCTACAGTAAGACCTGATAATGCTACTCTGGCTCTGGCACCGGGAGGCTCGTTCATCTGACCGAAGACTAATGTAGCTTGAGATTCAGAAAGTTTGTTTAAATCAACTTTTGATAAATCCCATCCTCCTTTATCCATACTTTCCTTAAATTCATCTCCATATTGGATAACACCGGATTCAATCATTTCCCTAAGTAAGTCATTACCTTCGCGGGTACGTTCACCAACCCCGGCAAAAACAGATAAGCCGGAATAACTCTTAGCGATGTTATTGATCAATTCCATAATGATCACGGTTTTTCCAACTCCAGCCCCCCCAAACAAACCAATTTTCCCTCCTTTTGCATAAGGTTCGATAAGATCAATTACTTTAATGCCAGTAAACAATACTTCTGTTGAGGTAGATAGTTCTTCATATTTAGGTGCATCTCTGTGAATCGGATATAATTTTTTTGTTGATGCATCACCTATTCCATCCACGGCTCGCCCCACCACATTAAATAATCTGCCTTTTATTTCTTCTCCCACAGGCATACTGATTGGAGCTCCCGTAGCCTGCACTTGCATCCCGCGGCTGAAACCATCGGTCGAATCCATTGCAATAGTCCGTACTGTGTCTTCTCCAATATGCTGTTGGCACTCCAAAATTACAACATTTCCATCAGATTTTTCTACTTTCAAAGCATCATAAATATTAGGTAATGTAGTTTTTTCAGTGTCAAAACGTACGTCAACGACTGGTCCAATTACTTGAGAAATAGTTCCAGTATCTTCTGCCATTTTCTTTCTTTTTATTATTATTTTAAGCTGCGAAAATATGACAAAACATATAAAAAATAACAAAATTCCGGATTATATTTTTTTAGTAAAGAATGTGAGCGATAATCTATTATCTGTGTAATCAATTATGTTTGCAATGTGAATATTTATAACAGTATCGATGAGTTTTCAGGTAAGAAAGGTATTGTTGTGACAATAGGCACATTTGATGGAGTGCATATAGGACACAGACAAATCATTAATAACCTGCTTAATTCTGCAAGAAAACTTAAGTGTGATTCTATGGTTATCACTTTTAATCCACATCCCAGAAATGTAATCAGGCAGGAAAACAAAACATTGAAATTATTGACAACAATTAAGGAAAAGACCAGGTTATTATCGGAATTAGGAGTGGATAATTTAGTAGTTCAGCCTTTTAATAAAGGATTTTCAAATTTATCTCCTGAAGAATTTGTTTGTGGTATATTGTTGCAAAAAATTGATATAAGAAAACTCATAATTGGTTATAATCATAAATTTGGTAAAAACAGAACTGGCTCATATGAAGATTTAAAGGAAATATCACGCAAATATAGTTTTGAGGTTGAAGTTGTACCAGAATTTACATTCAATACAGCTCATGTAAGTTCAACCAGGATAAGAGAAGCTATTGCTTATGGCAGGATGGAAGATGCATCGTCAATGTTAGGATATGATTACAGTCTGGAAGGCGTTGTTGAAAAGGGTAATGGTGAAGGCAGAACATTAGGATTCCCTACTGCAAATCTTTTAGTTAGTACCGAAAAATTGATACCATCTAACGGAGTATACGCTGTTATAGTTGGAATTAACAATCAGTTGCATAATGGTATGTTGAATATAGGGCATAGACCCACAATGTATGATAATAGTTCTAAGACAATAGAAGTGCATTTAATTGAATTTGATAAAGATATTTATTTAGAAAATCTGACCGTTTATTTTAAGAAAAGAATTCGGAATGAAATTAGATTTACAAATAAGCAACAACTTATCTCACAACTGAATATTGATAAACATTTAATAATGGAACTGTTAACTTCAAAAGGAGATAAGAGTAATGCATAGCTGTATTCATATATATATGCTAAATCTTTTTCTGGTTATTTCTCAATGTAGCTCAGCTCAATTATTGGATTCTTTGACTTTGGCAAATGAAAAAACGTTTAGTGATTTAAATGATGCAATACAATTTGCGGATAAAGTTTATAAACTGGAATTAAAACATAAAAGATTAAAAACTTTTCCGACAGCGATATTTAAGTTTAAGAATCTTCAGGTATTGATACTGCGAAAAAACGAGATTCCTGAGGTGCCAAAAGAAATTGAACAGCTGGCATCTCTTCAGGATTTAGATCTATCCGGGAATTTACTTGAACAATTACCGGATGAAATTTGTAATTTGAGTAACCTGAAATATCTTCGACTTGGACAAAACGAACTTTGGGAATTGCCTGATAGTATCGGCAAGTTGCAAAGCATGATTTATCTTGATTTATGGAGTAATAACCTGACAAGCCTGCCTGAAAGTATATCTGAACTATCAAATTTAAAAGAGATCGATATGAGAGTAATACAGTTGAACGAACAAAAGCAAAATGAAATTCAATCATTATTACCTCATGTGAAAATTAAATTTTCCAGCCCTTGCGATTGTGATCATTAGTTAAATTTTGGCCAAAATACTTTTATAAATCTGAAGTTGTTCAAAGTTGACGCATTAAAATCGTAATAAATGCCAGATAAAGCAGATCATCAAACAAGTGTTCAGCTTGTTATCCACTTCTTTTGTTGCGGTCAATATTCCCTATTATTTTATACCGGTCGCAGTAACTTCTGAAATCTGCAGTTTCAAATCCTGCATCGTCATTCATAAACAATCCTTTAGTGTTTAGTTTCACCTACTTACTATGCGGAAATTGCTACTTACAAAGAATTTGTTCTTAAAAACAGGCAATTCACCAAATAAAACCCTGCGCACATT
>CAZUDW010000087.1:0-12641 GCA_964619305.1 uncultured Flavobacteriales bacterium | reverse complement strand
TCGTTCAAGGTTAAAAGTGGGGGCAGCTTTGTCCCGGGTGATGCTTTCAATTCTAGGATGACCGATACTCATACCGCTCAAAAAGATGCGTTTGCCGTAAGAAGGACGAATCAGCCAAAAGGGATAGCAGACGATGCGTTTGCTATAAAATCAACTAATTCAAATCAACAATATCTTCCTGATCAATTTTTAGTCAAATTAAAATCAAAGAATATAGAGATCGCCAAACATGATGCATTTTCCATTAAAGCGAGATACCGTTCACCATCAGAATATAAAGAGGATGCATTTTCTGTAAAAATACTCAATAGAAAAACAAAGTTTTCGTTAGATGAAGATGATTTCTTTGCTGTGAGAAATTCTAAATCGGATAAAGAGTTATCGGATGCTTTTGTTAAGAAAAAACATTTTTTTGAGAGAAAAATGTTTGCTGGTGAACGAAAAAGATTATTCGCATTATCATTAAGATCTCGAAAAAAATTAAAATCGCATGAAAATGCCTTTTCTTTAAATCCAAGAAAAGTAAAGCAAGATCAGGAAAGGAGACGAAACAGCAAAGAAATGGGTTTATTTGAAAATGGAGTTATTAAAA
The DNA here is from genome assembly GCA_964619305.1 of uncultured Flavobacteriales bacterium. Classification (GTDB taxonomy): domain Bacteria; phylum Bacteroidota; class Bacteroidia; order Flavobacteriales_H; family CAZUDW01; genus CAZUDW01. The sequence goes on along the minus strand of CAZUDW010000087.1, from coordinate 12,049 downwards.
AATAATCTGTCTGAAAGTACTTAACATATCAGCTGAATAAAAATAATTTCCGTTCTATATTTTGAAAAATGGCATGATATTGGAAAATCAGATAAATAATAAGTTAAGAAGTCTTTTTTTAAACAGACTGAATAATTGTTAATTTTGCATTTCTTTATAAAAATGATTGTATCAAACAGTTGAAATTGCCGTAGGCATATGAAAAAAGACATTTTGATATTGATATTTGCTTTGCTGAGCATATCAGCAACAAAAACAATATATCAGAATGTAGATACAAATGCGAAAATAAAGACCATGTTTATATATAATTTCACTAAATATGTAGAATGGCCTAGTGCATATAAGCAAGGTAATTTTGTTATTGGAGTATATGGAAATACAAGTTTAAGCAATGAGTTGAAGAAAATGGCTGCCACAAAGAAAGCAGTTACACAGCAATTCGAGATTAAGCAGTTCAGTTCATTAGATAAGCTAACAAAATGTCATATTCTGTATATAGCGAAGGATAAGGCGGTTGATCTGAGCCGTGCAGCTACTAAATTAAAGCAATATTCAACGCTAATAATCACAGAAAGTGAGGGCTTGGCAAAAAAAGGATCTGGAATAAATTTCGTTATTTTAAATAATAAACAGCGGTTTGAAATCAATAAAGCAAACATTGAAAAATACAATTTAAAAGTAAGTAATAGTTTGTTATCACTTGCAATTCCTGTAGGATGATTAGGGGCGTTAAATATAATACGAGTATTGGCAGTAGAACTTTCGTTTCGCTAAAGCGATCGTGTTTAGCGATTGGGATGCTGATTCTTCCTATTTTATGCATGAGTCAAAAAAGCAATGTTCGTGAAGCTTTACGGTCATATTTTAGTCAGGATTATATTACGGCAAGAGTTTATATTGATTCAGCAGCCGTTAATACTGAGACAAAGGATGATGGAAATACCTGGTGCTATAGAGGATTTATATATAAAGAATTATACACGTCAACTGAAAAAACCAACCCTTCTTCTATCTTAAGAATTACTGCTTTGGAATCGTATGAGAAATTCTTTAATTTCAATTTAAAAAATGACCTTTATGAACAAGCTGTTGCGGGATACAATTATTTATGTAGTACACTATATAATGATGCGGCAACTGCTTTGAATAATAAGAAGAATGATGCGGCAATAGAAATATTTGAAAATTATAAGAAATATGTCAAAGCAATTGATCCGAATTATGATTTCAAGCCAAAAGAAATCGAATTTAATATGGTGTTAGGGCAAAACTATAATGAACAATTTGATGCTGATCCTGAGAAATTTAAAGCCTTATTTAATAAAATAAAAGACATTTATTTATATGTGCTTGATTTGGATTCAAATCACTGGGGAGCAAATTATAATTTAGGAATATTGTATTACAATAAGGCGGTGGATAAAATTGACAATCTTGATTATGAGACAGATTTAATCACTTTAGATCTAATCGAAGATGAGTGTGCTGAATTATTTCGCCAGGCACTACCCTATATGCAAAAAGCATATAAGCTTAATTCAAAAAGACGGGATGTATTATCAGGTTTGGCAGGAATTTACTTCAGTTTAAACGAGTTGGATAAATCTCAGGAAATAAAGAAAGAACTAGAATTATTAGACAAAGAATAGCCTGTCCCTAAAAGAAGCATGAAGTTTAAATTTACAATTGGAAGAAAGATAGGACTTGGATTTGGTATTCTTCTCTTTTTAACTTTTGTCGTTTTTATTCTGACCAAACGAACCATAGACGCTAGTCGGAAGGTCAATTATTTAATTATTAAAGTTTATTCTCCCTCTGTTGATGCATTGCAGGAATTAAAAATTCATATTGAGAAGTCGAAGAGACTTATAAATAATTGGGTTAATATCCAAAGTGGTTCGGATGCAATCAACAAGCAGAAATTAAATCATCTTACAGATGTTGATCTCCCGTTCAGTTTAAAAGAGATTGACAGGTTATCAAAGAACTGGGAGAAAAAGGAAGTGCAAATTAAAGAAACTCTTTTCTTAAGCATAGATACACTGTTTGATCTGCACAGACAGGTTAAATCACTGTTGAGTACTTGGGAAAGCTATGAAGATCCGGAAGTGCAGTTTATGGCAAATGATCTTATTGATCCTAACAGTGGGCAGATTAATACTTACACAGATAAAGTGATTTGGCTTCTGGATGAACTGATTCTGCGTCAAAGAAACAATACTAAGAATAATAGTGATGAAATGATTATTTCATTTAAAAGACTCGAATTTGTTGTTATTTATCTGGGTATTGCTTTGGGTTTAGGTGGGATATTAATTGCAGTTTTTACTGTCCGTTCTATTGTTAAACCAGTCAGACAACTCAAAAAACTTTTGTTATTATTAGGTAAAGGGATCATTCCTGAGACCAGAATGAGATCAAGGACTGATGAGATTGGAGACATGTCTGAAGCTCTTAATAATCTGGTGGATGGATTTAAACGAACTACTGACTTTGCGCGAGAAGTAGGGAGCGGGAATTTTAAATCAGAATATCAACCCTTAAGTGAAAAAGACACGCTTGGACATGCTTTAATAAAAATGCGTGCCGATCTTCATGTTACAGAGCAGATGCTACAGAAAAAAGTGCGTGAACGTACTGAAGAAATAGAAAAGCAGAAGAAAGAAATAGAAATGCTTTATACACATGTCACAGATAGTATTAAATATGCAAAGCGGATACAACAAGCTATTCTTCCTTCTGATGATTTTGTAAATAATGTAATTCCGAATTCCTTCATCTTATTTAAGCCTAAAGATATTGTCAGTGGTGATTTTTACTGGGTTGAAGAAAAGGGCGGTAAAGCTTTATTTGCTGCTTTAGATTGCACAGGACACGGTGTGCCGGGCGCTTTTATGACTATCGTTGGCTACAATACATTAAGTCAAATCATGTCTGAAACTGATGAAACTCAACCGGCAAAAATTATGGATATGCTCAACAAGGGCATAACAAGAACTCTTCACCAGGGAAGTACGGATGTTAAAGATGGTATGGATGCTGCAATGTGCTCGATAGACTTTAAAAAGAAGAAGGTGGAATTTGCCGGAGCATATAATCCTTTATATATAATACGTAATGGAGAACTTGAACAAATCAAAGGAGATAAATTTCCGATAGGTGCTTTCATTGACAATAAAGAACATCTGTTTACAAACCATGTCGTGAAATTGCAGAAAGGCGATACAATTTATATTTTCTCTGATGGTTATGCAGATCAATTTGGAGGAGCCAGAGGAAAGAAATTCATGTATCGTAACTTTAGGGAATTGTTAATAAGCATCCAGGATAAAGAGATGCCAGAACAAAAACAAATCCTTGATGAAACCGTCAGAAAATGGAGAGGAGATCTTGAGCAAGTGGATGATATTTTGATTATAGGCTTAAGAGTATAAAGAACAGCTATTGTTATTAAGTGTAACTTCTTCCAGAAGTTGACGTCCTATTAATTGACATCACAATCTATGACTGCAGCCGATTACAACAGTTGTGTTGATCAATATGCCGATAGCGTATATCGGTTTATCTTAAAAAACATTAAAGATGAAGATAAAGCACATGATATTGTGCAGGATTCATTTGTGAAAATGTGGATAAAAAGAAACAATATTGAAGCAAAAAAGGCAAAATCATATTTGTTCACTACTGCGCATCACACAATGATTGATTTTCTCAGAAAAGAAAGCAGGAGCGGATATATTGAAGAAAACAATGAATACATGGATTTACAAAGCTCCAACCAGTATTCAGATTTACAGGAAATACTGCATGATGCTGTTGACCTTTTGCCGGTCATTCAAAAGGCAGTAATTCTTCTGCGTGATTATGAAGGATATTCTTATAAGGAAATTGCCGAAATAACTGGTTTGAATGAACCACAAGTCAAGGTATATATTTATCGTGCAAGAGTGTTTTTAAGAAAGTATTTTGGGAAACTGGAGGTTGTTATCTGATATGAATATTAATAGACTAAATTATTCGGAATATTTCCTTGATTACAAAGAAGGAAAGCTAACCCCCGATCAGGTTGCAGAACTCCTTATTTGGCTGGAACAGAACAGAGATATGGAATCCAAGTTTTATTCAATGGGAAATTGGATAAAACTAAAAGATGATAAAAACATATCTTTTAGCGACAAGAAGTATTTGAAGCTAAGATTTAATGACAATGCTGATATTTCAATCGAAAATTATGAGCATTGGCTTATACGCAAAGCAGAAGGTGATCTTAATGGAAAGGAAATAGAATTGCTCAACGGTTTTCTTGACGAGAATTATATCATAAAAAAAGAAGCAGAGTATTTTGATAAACTCCGGTTAGCACCTGATAAAACAGTTACATTTTATAATAAAGATATTTTAAAACACAGAACAAAAGTAATTTACCCAATATTGTGGAAAGCTGTTCCCTATGCTGCTGCTGCCCTGCTGCTACTACTTATTTATTTTAATTTACCAAAAAGTTCAGATCATACACATATTGTCGGTATAAATAAAAAAGTTATTTCAAGGGATATATCTGGTAATAAGCATATTGAAAGCCAAGTTGGAAGAAATACTTTCCTTGCAGAAACAGACAAGCAAATAAAGCGTGAGATACATGATATTGTAAGCAATACATCTAAGAATGATAATGATCAGATTAATTTGCTTAAGCCGAAAGATTCAATGGAAATTATGGAGTATAAGGAAGTATATGGCATCCATATAAATAGAAATGCCCTTCATCTACAGGAAGCAGGTATCTCTGATTTTTATACATCATTGCCAGATCAGTTGGCTGATTCCGGAACAGAAACCGATGACAAGGAAGCAAAGTACAGGTCTTTAGCTCAGTTTGTATATAAAATATTTAAGTCCAAAAACAGATCTGAATTGCGCAACGTCAATTTACCACAAGTTGTGAACACAATAAATCAAGGTGTCACAAACCTTGGAAAGGCAATAGGCAAAGATGTGATTATAAATGCAGAATTTGATGATGATGGAAGACTTACGACTATTGCTTTTAATGCTGGAAACGTAGGGATAGAAAAGAATATCCATCGTTCAAAATAAAGTTTTGACTGTAACAAATATTTAACAAGCACGTCCTATTTCAAAAGAATAAAGATATGAAATCAAAGTTGATAATATCCTTTATAATAATTAGCCTGGTATATGCCACTGCTGTTCAGGCACAGATAACTGAGCAGGCTGACTCTGTTCAAAACAATGCTCCAAAAGAATTATCTTCATTTCAAGAAGCATTGAAGGAAGCGTATCAGGAGATAGAGAATTCAAAAGTAGAAATGGCAGATAGAATTAACGAACTTCAAAAGCAAATAAATGAGATTGAAAATGACTCGCAAAATATTGAGTTGAAAAAGGTATTGGAAAAAGCAAAACACTCTTTGGAAGCAATTCAAAACTCAGAAATAATGCTCCACCAGGCAGAAGCCCGAATAAACAAAGCCAATGATTTAACTAATAAAACAGATAAAGATACTTTAAAATTAAAGTTGGGCGATAAAAAAGTGATGATAATAGATAGTAAAAAGGAAAAGAAAGAGAATGATGATAAAGAAACTAAAGGAACCAAGAAGAAAGATAACGCAAAGAATAAGTATTGGGCAGGAGTGGAGTTAGGTGTCACAGGTTATGTAAGCAGATCTTTCTCTTTACAAGCTCCCAAGTTCTTTGAGTTTTTAGACCTGGATTACAGCAGATCAAGTAATTTGAGTATTAATTTTATTGAAAAAGACATTAAACTATATCGTGAATTTATAAAACTAGTATCAGGTCTGGGATTTACTGTTAATAGTTATGCTTTGAAAAACAATGTTACTTTGGCTCCTGATCTGAATATTATCGGGGCAGAAACAGATACTGTAATTCATTTTGATAAGAATAAATTGAAAACTTATTGGTTTAACCTGCCGGTGATTATAGGCATAAGCAGTAATGAGGATCCTAAAAAAGCCATTCATCTAAGTGGTGGGTTGGTATTGGGATACAAAGCAGGCTCAAAAACCAAACAACAGTATTCAATCGAATCTCATAAGTATAAAAACAAAGTCAAATCCACATATAATTTATTACCATACCACTACAGTATAAGAGTTGGTGCCGGATATTCAAATTTCAACTTATTTGCCTCTTATACATTATCAAATTTATTCGAAACAAAAGAGGGCCCAGAACTCCATCCATTCACTATTGGGGTTAGTTTACTTGGATTATAAATTGTAGCAGGTCTTTCTCAATAGATTTCTCTCATGAGCTTCTGAATGTAAATAATAATTAGTCAACCCTTAAAATCAGAATTAAATATTTTTATTGATAATTAAATTTCTAAATACTTTTTTTGAAGAGACTAAATAATGTGGTGGGCAACAATGTATTGCAAAACCGGAAACATACAGGGAGTTATAAGTCTCTCCCCCTAGCCCCCCTCCCGTTACATCATTAACATTGTTATTAACAAATAAACTTAACTTTCCTTACCCATGGTTTAAAGAATGGGGAGCACTTCACAGGCACGGAAAGATCGAGCAAAGAAATCATTAAGTATTAGTTTTATGAAGGTCAGATTTCTCTGTTTCATTTCTCTGCCTTAGCTTGTCTTACCGGCTTCAGGCATATCATGCTTAAGCCGTAGATCTGCCGGAGAGATAGAATTTGTTCAATCTAAAGGGATTGTGTGCAACCACCTTAAAACACATATTTACTTCATTTCAATTCTACTCAACATTCACTATTTGCTAAAAATCTTTTTTTGCATTTTTGATTTGTCTTGTGAAGTAATAACCAATTCGAATATCAATTGAAAATGAATCGAGCTTTGGAGTATAATCAGCACTTACAGGAGCAGAATTTGCCAATGCTTTGCTCAGACCTCTTGTGTACTTGGGCTGTACGACAATCACACCTTTCGATTTGATGTATTTGCAAAATCCTGCGCTGATGTTAAACCCATAAAATAAAGGGTTAAATATATCAATATTCTTCTTGCCATTTTCTGCTCCCAAAGCTGTGACTGTGCTATTTGGTATTTCCTCTGGAACACGTTTACCGTTAAGCGTTTGTTGTAACAGACCTGCTACAGTGATACCTGTAGAAAAAATGAATTCCGTTTTCTCTGCAATATGATAGTGGAAATTCATGTCAAGGGGTAAAGCAAGATAGCGGGCTGCACCTATTATTACAGCATCGGAAAATCCTGTTGATGCAGTATCTGTTGTATTTAATTCAATTACATTTCTAAACCCTTTATTCTGGTAATCTAAACCTACTGACAGACTAAATCCAGGTGAATAAAAATTCTTATACTCAAAACCAAAATTATATGAGAATTTGTTGCCGAAAATTCCTCTGTACCTTGCATCCCGAGGGGAAAGTGCTTCATAAGATGGTGAAAGTTGGAATGTGATCTGATATTTCTCGGCAGCACATATTACATTTGGTCTAATAATATTTAGCAATAAACAGGTATTCAGATATATCAACAGTACTCTTAGATAACGATATAAGCACATGATAATAGTAATATAGTAATAAGGACTCTTTATCTCTCTATGGTATACTCTGCTTTCTTCAACAAATTAGCCCATTCACGATCAGTATGTTCCTGTATCTCCCTTATAATAGCATCAGAACCATTCTTAAATAAATGTCTGAATCTTCCCTGCATTTTTAAACACTCAGAAACAGGAATAGGCGGTTCCGGCTTGTAGTTGATCTCATACTTTCCATTGATCACTTCATACAAAGGGAATAGATTGGTGTTGACAGCCATCCTGCCCAGACTAATAGATGCTTCAGGATCTGTTTTATGACCGGGAGGGCATGGACCATCAATCATCAATAATCTGAAACCTTTACTTTCCCATGCTTTGTTTACTTTTCTTCTGAAGTCTTCCATAAAAGACAATGAGGCAGTTGCAACATACGGAATGTTGTGAGCCGTTACAATACCAATAAGATCTTTGGGCCAGGATTTTTTATAATTTATATTCTGATTTGTTGTGGTTGCAGCGCCATAAGGTGTAGCAGTACTGCTTTGAACACCTGTATTCATATAAGCCCCGTTATTATTGCAGACATAAAAGATATTCTCTCCTCTTGTAGCTGCTCCGGAAAGTGATTGCAATCCGATATCGAATGTTCCACCGTCACCGGCAAGAACCACCACATTTGTATCTTTTTTTCCTTTCCTGTCTAATGCTGCCCTGATACCTGTTGCAGTGGCAGAAGCTGCAGCGAATAATGTGTGTACTATAGTTCCTTTTATCGCATTTAAAGGATAAGGTCCTGATATTATTGAAAAACAACACGCAGGTACAACATATACCGTATTCTCACCGAGAATTGATGCAAGATGCCTTACAAGTAATGACCAGCCACATCCTCTGCAACTTAAGGCACCGGAATAAACCATCTCGTTTTCAATCAGGAAGTTTTCGTTTTTTTTCATTCTTTTTATTCTGTTTTATTCCATATCAATCCAAAATACATCCCTGTCTTCTTTTTTGACTTTTTCAATGATTTTATAGATAATCTCAGGCGGAGCATCTCTTCCTCCTACACCTGCAAATACGTTTGATATCGATAGTTGCTTACCATACAGTGCTCTTTTCATTTCCTGCATTAAAGCGCCCTCTCTCTCACCAAGAAAGTTGCGGTCAATATTTACAATTTTACAATTAGGCCGAATCCCTTCAAGTGCTTCTAAAATTGATTTAACAGGGAAAGGTCTGAAAAGCCTGATTTTTAATAGGCCAACTCTATTTAGTGAATTCAAAACTCCTTTAATCGTTGTTGTCATAGATGACAAAGCAACCAATATAATTTCCGTATTCTCATTGATATTGACGGCTTCCACAGCTCCATAATTGCGCCCAAAATGTGCGTTAAACTTTTCACCGGTTTTGTTAACAAGGTCTTCTACTTTTCCTATATCCTGCCAAAACAAGTAATTGAATTTATCATATTGATCAGGAGGCACCAAACCTCCAAATGCCTGTGGGTGATCCACATCAATGCTTTGATCATTGTTTGAAGCAACAGGAAGAAACTCATCTACTAGATCCTGATCAGGAATCCAGACATTTTCACTTGTATGACTTTGATAGAAAGCGTCCAGTACAACCAAAACAGGTAACTTCAATTCCTCAGCAATAATATAAGCTTGAATTATTGAATCAAGCACTTCCTGCGAACTCTCACCATAGAGCTGTATCCAGCCTGTATCTCTTTGAGATAGTGAATCAGATTGGTCAGACCAGATATTCCAGGGAATGGAAGGTCTCCCAACATTACAGGCAACCACAGGCAATCTGAAATGTGCAATCGCATGCAAAGCTTCGTGTGCATAAAATAAGCCTTGTCCACTTGTTGCCGTGAATACTCTTTCACCTGCCAGGGCTGCACCCATTGCAGCAGCAAAGACCGAATGTTCGCTATCCATGTTAATGAATGTGGCATCTAATTCACCTCTTGCAACGATTGCCGATAATTCTTCAACTATTGTTGTTTGTGGTGTAATTGGATAAGCAGGAATAAATCCGCTTCTACATAGCTTTGTAGCAATTGCTGCAGCAAAATTCCCTTTGAGAACTTTTTGAACATGCCTTGGATATTTAGCAGAATGTTCTTTATTCTTATCGTTTTCCGGTAGAATTCCGGTATTGGTTTCATCAGTTTTCATCGACAACATCCTCCAAAGAAAATTTAATTGATGAACATGGACATTCGTGGAAACAAATGCCACATCCTTTACAATAATCATAATCTATTCTCATACGATTATCTTCATCAAAATAAATGGCAGCATCAGGGCAAAAGTTAAAACAATTACCACAAGAAAAGCAATCACCACAATGCAAACAGCGTGTTGCTTCATCCGTAATATCTTCTGCATTTAAACCGGGAACAGCTTCAGAAAAATCACCGATCAAAGAATCTGTTTGTTTAATTTGATCTCTGTGAGAAGATACCGGAAGATAGTAAGCGTAATTGATGTCTTTTGGTAAAACAAGGGTTTCATTGTCTTGATCAGGTGAATAATCCTCCTTATTAAACCATGCTACCACTTCACGGGCAACTTCGTTTCCACTTCCAATTGCTTCAGTAACCGTTCCCCCCCATGCCATATCGCCTGAGCAGAATACAGGGATGTTAATGCCTGCATCAATTGCTCCTTGCTTTACATCAACTTTATTTTGTTCAAAAGCAAAGCCATCGTTCCGTTGCCCGATTGCAGTAATCAAATGATCTACAACAACTACTTTCTCCGACCCTTCAAGCGGAACAGGTCTTTTCCTGCCAGATTCGTCAGGTTCCCCAAGTTGCATGCTGATCAAAGTCAAATGTATTTTGTTATCTTTCTTTTCTGCTTTTACCGGGGCCGTAAGAATCTCAAGTTTTACTCCTTCCTGTTGTGCTTCATGCACTTCGTGTGCAATAGCAGGCATTTCTTTGTGTGTTCTCCTGTAGTAAATATGTGATTCTGCTCCCAGTCTCAATGCTGTCCTTGATACATCAATTGCTGTATTTCCACCCCCTATAATAGCAACTTTATCTCCTTCTTTTATATTCTGAGAATCACCATTGATTTTACATGCTTCTAAAAATCGGAGGCCATCAACAACCAGTTCTTCACCTGGTATGCCCATTTTTATACCAATATGAGCACCTGTGGCAACAATAATTGCATCATAGTCATTGTGCAAATCGTGCAATGTCACTTTTTTATTTAAAATAATTTCAACTCCCTGCTTTTCAATCTGAGCTATTTCCCGATCTAAAACATCTTCAGGTAAGCGAAAAGCCGGAATACCCACACGCATCATACCCCCTGCTTTTCTTTTAGCTTCAAAGACCGAGACTTGAAGCCCCCTGGCCCGAAGTCTGAGGGCAGCCGTCAATCCGGCCGGTCCTGACCCGATAATTGCGATTTTTTCCTTTCTGGTTATGGCAGTTTGTACTACTTCATGTTTCCCCTGATCGCCAATAAATCTCTCGATTGCACCAATATTTAATTCTTCATCCAACTCAGTTCTATTGCAATTTTGCTGACAAAAGTGCGGACACACTCTTCCGCAAACAGACGGGAAAGGATTGTGTTGATATATTGTTTCAAGAGCAGCATCATATTCTTTAGCTGAGGCCTGCTTTACAAAAAGACGTACATCTGTTCCGGCAGGGCAATTCCCTGTACAAGGAGGTTTGCGTGTAACATATTTTGGTGCCATCACTCTCCAGCTACCGGTTTTATTGAAAGACATCGGTTTATCCCAAACCGGGGCTGTCTTTACATCAACTTTATTACTGCCAATGCCATTACTGTCGTTGGAGTTAGTAACAATTTGCTCCACTGCTTCTCCCTCCAAAACATCCTTTAAATACCTGTAATTTTCATCAAACCCAATAACAGCATTGTATGCTAAAAAAGCGGCTTCCTCGTTTTCTTTAGGTTTAGCAGGTACATTTTCTCCAATAATTCTCTTTGCAATGTCAATATCAACACCCAGAATCCTGACAATAGCACCCAACATTGCAGCATTTACAATAGGTAAAGATTTACTCCCAAGCCCTTTATCAAGAGATATGGCTGTTGCCGCCACGGTATATACATTTGCAGCATGGGTTTTAAATTCTGTAGCATCTCTTTCAGTATTCATTAAAACAGCACCATTTTGTTTCAACCCATCAAAAACAGGCACCTGATCAATAACGGTATCATCAAAAACGACAATAAGATGGGGGTGATAAATATTACTTCTATTGAGGATATTCGAATTTGACACTCTGAAAAATGCCATGATCGGAGCTCCGGTGCGTTCAACACCAAAAAAAGGAAACGCCTGAACCTTATAACTTTCCTGACTGAATATCTTTGCAAGTATCTCAAAAGCGGTTACCATACCCTGCCCTCCCCTTGCATGTCCTCTTAATTCCAGCATTGTACTAATTTTAAAATAATTATGATAAGCCTGGATGTAAAATTAAAAAATATACTTTAATT
>CAZUDW010000086.1:0-12711 GCA_964619305.1 uncultured Flavobacteriales bacterium | reverse complement strand
ATCAGGCTGCCGGCTTAATAACATCCATGTTGCGGATTTTATCACAATCTTTACGTAACATCAGTAAATAAGCTAAAATTCACCTTTCCATATACTCTTCTTTCTGTAAAGAACTTTTCTTCGGCAAAACTTACAGATTTGGGATGTTCGATAATTAATATACCACTGCCAGAAATCATATTGTTCCCGATAATATACTGAGGCAAATCTTTCAGAATATTTGAATCATACGGGGGATCGGCAAAGATTAAGTCATATTTATCATTGCATTTGCAGCAGAACTTCGTTACTTCACTATGAATGACAGATAGGTTATCAATTCCTAAATCTTTAATGACTCTGTTGATGTATTTATTACATTTTATACTCTTGTCAACAGCCACAACATTTGATGCTCCCCTTGATATGAATTCCAATGACATCATTCCCGTACCTGAAAATAAATCCAACACTTTAAGTTCATCAAATTCTATTTTGTTATTCAGAACATTAAACAAACCTTCTTTAGCAAAATCTGTTGTTGGCCGTACCGATAAATTTCCTCTTATTTTGATTCTTCTACCTTTAAACCTGCCACCTATGATGCGCATAATGCCCTTAAAACTATATTATATGCATTGATATTGAGAAAAGAGAGTAATGCCATCACCTTTAGCAGAAATACCCTCAGCATAAGAACTTTCATCAGGGATTTTTCCTATATTAATGCTCCCGAAATAATTCTTCAGGTTAATTATAATGCCATCAATCTGGCTCGTTTCATCATATATTGTCACTTCAGCTTGCCCAAGTTTTATTTCAAATTGTTCGCAGATATAAACCAGGAAATATAATATATCATCGTAAGATAGATATTCGAATGTATTAGCAAATAAAAACTCCTTCTGTCTGAAAACGACAATATCAAATCTATTTCTTCTCACATTTAGATCGATATAGTCTGCATCTCCATGTTTATTAATAAGAGTAGGGATAAAAACTGATAAATGATGTAATATCTTAATATCAGGCATGTGATTTAACAAGACAGAATAAATAATAAACGGGATACTATAAACATTGATAATATCAGTTGAAGTTATTCTATCATACATTAGTTGATCTTTCTCATCAGAATCGATGAGATACCCGATATATTTTTCCAAACTCTTTGAATCAAATAAATAATTGGGCAGTAGTGTAAATGTTTTACCGGACCAAACAACACTTTTCGATTTATAATTGCCGTCAAGCAATTCAAATCCGGATAAAATCTCTTCTATTTTATTCTCTAGAATATCGCTCTTATTCTCTGTCTGAATTAAATGGTTTTCATAAGCAATATAATGATTCTTATCAATATCAAGAACAGCAACAGATATTTGAAAGTCACTTACTCTTAAAGATAAGTGACAATTTTGATAGTCAGCCTTATATTCAGAAGGCATTGCGATAAACACATGGGGGTCAATCAATCCTGACTTGTTAGCAGCCATGGGGTCATTCCCAATTACCTGTAGTAATAGGTTCGGTCATAGAACCAACTCTGTAAACCAGTTTTGGATCGAAAGGTTTGGAATCTTCCACAAGAAATACAGGCACAGTAACATTATTCTTTTCAATATGCCCGGCATCAATCTTGAATTTTGTTTTTGTGAATGGAACATATGGGAGGGAATCAATATTGAATGTATTGATTCTTGAAGCTAAATATCGCTTGGAAAATACTGAATCCCGAACTGGCACTAACATTGTATCACGAGAAACAATTCCTAATATGACAGCCGAATCTTCAGACAAAGTATCAGGCACCATACCTATAGCATTAACAACAAATAATGAATCGTTTTTTATAAAACTCAGGAGATCATTAAAATTATCACAGTATTTTCCATGAACAGATTTATAGATAATTTGTGCTTTTCTGATATCTTTTAGTCGCTGCTCAACTTTAAGATATCTTGCATCTCTTTTCTTAATGAAATCTATCGGGTCTTTTATCGATTTATAATCAAGGTAGATTAAACTGATTGATAAAAGAGCTAGAATAGCTATCAAAACCATTTGTAATTTACTACTTAAAACACTCATCAACCCAAGCAGGGATATCCCCCCAACCACTATCATTCCTACTCCTCCAATAAGAAAAAGATTATTTTGACCTTGAGAAATGCCAATTATGGTAATAAGCATACCTAGTACGATTATTATTCCTGGCAAAATATATTTATTAAACTGTGACATTTCACTATTTTTTTTTACAATCATTGCAAATCTAAAAATTTCAATGTAATAGTAATTCATAGAATGTTTTACTAATTGCAATTAATTACTTTTGGCATTTTCAAGTATATCAGAATAATATTGACATTTGAAAATTATTTCAAAGATCATACTCAAGCTCACTGGTTGGAAGATAATTGGCGGCATTTCTGAGAATATTCCAAAATGTGTAATAATTGCAGCCCCACACACAAGTAACTGGGACCTATTCTATGGACGTTTGGGACTATATAAAATGGGTGTCAAATTGCGTTTCCTTATTAAAAAAGAAGTATTTTTCTTTCCATTTAACATATTATTAAAATCAATTGGTGGTATCCCTGTTGACAGAAGTAAAAATCATAATATGGTGGATGCTATGAGTAATTTGTTTAAACAGCGCAATAAGTTGCACCTAATGTTTGCACCTGAAGGAACACGAAAACAGGTTGATTATTGGAAAACCGGGTTTTATCATGTTGCCTGCCAGGCTAATGTGCCGATTGCACTAGGATTTATTGATTATTCTGTAAAAGTTGGAGGTATTGTTTCGATAATTTACCCAACAGGTAATCTTGTAGAAGATTTGAAATCAATCGAAAACTTTTATATGCAGTTTACCGGAAAATATCCACAAAAAATTAAAAATTCAATTATTCATCCTAAATATCTTAGCTAAATCCAAGCATTGCAAACCTTGATAATACCTAAAAGCAAACTATTAATCTAACTAATTATAAAGCTCCAACTCCCGCTTTCTGCCTTATCAGATTCAATGCCGACCCAGCTCTGAACCAGTCAATCTGTGCCTTATTATAGGTGTGATTCATTAATATTTTGTCCGTATTCCCATCATTGTGATGAACAACTAAAGTCAATTGTTTTCCTGGTGCAAATTGATCAAGATCTAAAATGTCAAAAGTGTCATCTTCCATTATTAGATCATAATCCTTCTCGTTGGCAAATGTTACTGCAAGCATTCCCTGTTTCTTAAGATTTGTTTCGTGAATACGTGCAAATGATTTTACCAGGACTACCCGCACGCCAATGTGCCGGGGTTCCATGGCTGCATGTTCTCTTGACGATCCTTCTCCATAATTATGTTCTCCAACAATGATTGTCTCAATACCTGATTCTTTATACTCCCGCTGAATTTTGGGAACAGTGTCTGATTTTCCACTGATCTGACTGGTTACAATTCCTGTTTTATTATTGAAATAATTTGTAGCGCCAGTTAATAAATTATCAGATATATTATCTAAATGCCCTCTGAATCGCAACCAGGGTCCTGCCATAGATATATGATCCGTTGTGCATTTTCCTTTCACTTTAATTAACAAGCTCAGACCCGTGATGTTTTTTCCATCCCATGAAGCAAAAGGAGTAAGCAGTTGCAAGCGATTTGATTCCTTGTTAACATTAATTTTAATATTACTTCCATCAGCTACCGGATGTTGATATCCATTATTTTCAACTTCAAACCCATTGGGCGGAAAATGTAGTCCAGTGGGCTCATCAAACATCACTTTTTCTCCATTTTCATTGACAAGTTTGTCTTTCATTGGATTGAATGAAATATCTCCAGCAATTGCTAATGCAGTAACCATTTCAGGAGATGCTACAAATGCCAGAGTATTGGGATTTCCATCATTTCTTTTTGCAAAATTTCTGTTAAAGGAAGTTACTATGGAATTTTTTCGTGTAGGATCATCTGTTTTTCTATTCCATTGTCCAATACATGGTCCGCAGGCATTGGCAAGAACAACACCACCCATTTTGCTGAATAACTCAAGATAACCATCTCTTGCAATGGTATATCTTACCTGTTCTGAACCTGGAGTGATCGTGAATTTAGATTTGATTCTTAATTTTTTCTCTACAGCTTGCTTTACCAATGAGGCGGAACGGGTAATATCTTCATAGGACGAATTTGTGCAAGATCCAATCAGACCAACTTCCATTTTAGTCGGCCATCCGTTTTTTGCAGCTTCGGTTTTCATTTGTGAAATCGGTATGGCTCTATCGGGAGTAAAAGGACCGTTTAAATGAGGTTCCAGTTTATTCAGATCGATCTCAATTATCTGATCGAAATAGGCTTTCGGATTTTTATACACTTCTTCATCTGCATTTAAACAGTCTATTAACTCATCAGCACATGCTGCCACTTCTTGTCTATTTGTTACTTTTAAAAATTCCGACATACTTTCATCGTATCCAAACGTGGAAGTTGTTGCACCAATCTCAGCCCCCATGTTGCATATTGTTGCTTTACCTGTGCAGGAGATACTTTTTGTTCCGTCACCGAAATATTCCACGATACAACCTGTTCCTCCTTTTACCGTCAAAATCCCCGCAACTTTTAAAATAATATCCTTGGGAGATACCCATCCACTTAATTTTCCAGTGAGTTTTACCCCAATTAATTTGGGCCATTTTAGCTCCCATGGCATATCAGCCATTACATCAACTGCATCCGCTCCGCCAACGCCAATTGCCACCATGCCTAATCCTCCGGCATTCACTGTATGTGAATCTGTGCCTATCATCATTCCTCCGGGAAAAGCATAGTTCTCCAGAATAACCTGATGGATGATTCCTGCCCCAGGTTTCCAGAATCCTATTCCATATTTATTTGAAACCGAAGAAAGGAAATCATATACCTCCTTATTGGTTTCAATTGCTCTTTCTAAATCTTCTTTGGCACCTGACCTTGCTTGTATTAGATGATCACAATGAACAGTCGAAGGCACCGCTACTTTTTTCTTCCCTGCCATCATAAATTGCAGTAAAGCCATCTGGGCAGTAGCATCTTGCATAGCGACTCTGTCAGGTGAGAAATTCACATAAGACTTACCTCTATCATAATTGCGTAAAGGTGATTCCTTATGAATGTGTGAGAATAGAATTTTCTCGGTCAGCGTTAATGGCCTTCCCGAAATTTCACGGGCAACATCAATGTTTTCTTTCATGGAAGCATAGAACTTCCTGATGATTTCAATATCATGTATCATAAAGGACTTTTTCTAATTTCTACTATAGCGTTGCGAATTTAATATAATTAGACAAGGTATAAAATTCTTTATATGCACTTTTGCATTAATTTTATCTATTGTTTTTACAACATGATTAATTTTTTTCAAGTAAATATCGCGACAGCTTTAAATTCTATCCGAGGTCATAAACTCAGAACAGTTCTTACTGTTTTTATTATCGCACTTGGCATCACAGCATTGGTAGGGATTCTAACGACAATTGACTCTATTAAGGCATCTATTAATAAAGAGTTTACAATGATGGGGGCTAACACATTCACAATTAGAAACAGGGGTATTGGAATTCGAATTGGGAAAGGGGGCAAAGGTCCAAAACGATATCGACCGATATCATTTAAAGAAGCTTCATCTTTTAAAAACTCTTATAATTTTCCATCAACTATTTCAATTTCTATGATTGCAACTTGGGCAGCAACAGTCAAATACCGAAACAACAAAACAAATCCCAATATAGGAGTTATTGGTGGGGATGAAAATTACCTAAAAACGGGTGGATTTGAAATTGCACAGGGTCGAAATTTTACTTCAAATGAAGTGCAGGGAAATTCAAGGGCAATTATCCTTGGTAATGAACTTGTTAATAATTTATTTAAAGAAAATGAAGACCCTGTAAACAAGGTTGTAGGGGTTGGAAACAAAAAATTTGTTGTCATCGGTGTTCTAAAAGAAAAAGGAAGCAGTATTGGGTTTGGTGGTGACAAAAACTGTATTATCCCTCTCGGAATTGCAAGACAGGTATTTGAACAGGATAATACATCTTATACCGTCAGTGTGATGGCTATGGGTTCTCATCAACTTGATCAAGCCATTGGAGAAGCAGAATCGCGATTCAGGGTTGTTCGCAAAGACCGTTTATACGATGATTCTTCATTTGAAATAATTCGCAGTGACAGTTTATCAACCGTATTAATCGAAAATCTTGGAATAGTTACTTTAGCAGCAACAATTATCAGCATCATCACACTGCTGGGTGCAGCAGTTGGATTAATGAATATTATGTTGGTATCCGTTGTTGAAAGAACCCGGGAGATCGGAACAAGAAAAGCTATTGGAGCCACCCCGAAAACTATTCGGCAACAGTTTATAACAGAAGCGATTGTCATATGTCAGCTTGGTGGAATAACCGGTATTTTAATTGGAATCCCTATAGGAAACATCCTTTCATTTGTGCTCGATATAGGGTTTGTAGTTCCCTGGCAATGGATAATAATGGGAATAATAATTTGCGTTATTGTTGGGGTAATAGCCGGCTACTATCCTGCCAGGAAAGCTTCTCAATTAGATCCGATAGATGCACTCAGATATGAGTAACTGATTGAATGTGCAAAAAAGTAAGTTTCCAGACAATAAAAGGTATTTGCTAAACTCCTACCACATCAAATTCCAGTGATACAGAAATCTCTTTATGCAACTTGATATCAACATGATATTTGCCAGTTTGCTTGATGCTTTCTTCCTTGAGAGTTATTGCTTTTCTGCTGATGTTAAATCCTTTAGCAGCAAGAGCATCTGATATCTGTAATGTTGTAATAGAGCCAAAGATTTTGCCACTTTCACTTACTTTTGCTTCAACCTGCAAAGACAATTTCTTCATTTCTTCACGGATAGACTCTGACTCTCTGAGAAGTTTTTCTTCTTTATGCTTTCTCTGTTTATTTATTTCCTCCCAAGCTTTGCGTTTTGATTCTGTTGCCAGAACAGCATAACCTTTTGGTATTAAATAATTACGACCATATCCGGCTTTAACATTAAGCAAATCGTCCTTGTATCCAAGGTTATCCACATCCTGTAATAATATCACTTCCATTTTAATTATTTTAATAAATCACCGATATAAGGCATCAGTGCAAGATGACGGGCTCTTTTAACAGCAGTAGCAACTTTTCGCTGATATTTGAGAGATGTTCCTGTTAAACGTCCGGGTAATATCTTTCCTTGTTCATTAACAAATTTTATCAGGAAATCTGGATTTTTATAATCAATGAATTTAATCCTGCTTTTTCTAAACCTGCAGTATTTATCCTTATTTATTTCAACATTTATTGGATTTAAATACCTTATCTCTGATTCGTTACCTATCATAATATTTTGATTTATCCTTTTTTATTAATTGGCTCTATATTCTTATCATTCTCTTTCACAACTTCCTGTATTTTTTTCTTTCTTCTGCTTTCGGCAAACTCAATGGCATATTTATCCATTTTGACACTCAGAAAACGAAGAATCCTTTCATCACGTTTAAATTCTATCTCTAATTTAGATATCACATCACCGCCTATTTCACTTTCTATTAAATGATAAAAGCCATGACTTTTTTTCTGTATAGAATACGCTAATTTTCGTAATCCCCATGACTCTTCATGCAATATCTTCCCTTTATTATTCTCAATAAAAGTCCTAAACTTGTCAGCACATTCTTTTACCTGTTTATCTGATAAAACAGGTGTCATAATAAAGACAATTTCATATCTGTTTGCCATACTTTGTTTTTAAAGGAGTGCAAAGATACAACATATCTGATTGACTCCAAAACAATAATGTAATTTTGTTGATCATCTCTTTCTTTCTATTTTGTTAATAAACCAATCGACACTTTTTTCCTTTAGATTCAAGATAATACAATGCACACAAAATATATGCATATATTTTTTAGGATTCGTATATTGTTTTGTAATTTTCAAATTATGGAGCTGGCATATAAAATATAATTCCTATGTTTGATAATTATTTAATTAATAACTATAATAACCCAAGTATGAAAAAATATATCTACCCATTTTTAATGCTGATAGTTCTGTTTATTTATTCCGGTAATCTGATGTCTCAAACACCTCTTGGTCCTAATGGTTTACCGGTTGGGGAACAATCATTTCCACTATTTCAGCAATCCTTAAATAATACAATTCCAAGTGTTGCTGCTGCCGGCATTTTTTTTAATGATAGTTTTGAAGACAAAACATATAACCAATGGGTTCCGCAAAGTGGGAGTTATCTGATCAGTGTGGATTCTCTCAACTCTCCTGATGGATTTTTCCATCTTCAGATGATTGGAGGGGATAGCACTCATCAAAATGGGTTGATGCATATCTTCTCGCCTGCCATACTTGATTATGTTAGCTTCTACGTGAATTATTCAGGTGGTCCAAATGAGATTGGCGGGTATTTTGTGATCTTACCTTTAGGTGGTAATGTAGTACCTTGTCTTTTCTTCTTTATAATCTGGAATGACGGTACAATGCGAATATACGGAACTTCAGGTTATGCATCTCATCCTTATACCGGTGGACAATGGTATCATATAGAATTTAAAAACATCAACTGGATAACTCAGACCCTTGATTGGTACGTTGACAACAGCCTTGTAGCTTCCAACTTCCCTTTTCGTTCATCAACTACATTGTCTTCTGTGGGTGAAGCCCAATTATACAATTGGAACAATTCTACAGCAATGTATGACCAGATCATTTTATCCGGATATCCATCCGGTATTGAGGAAACAGGCAATTCTATTAAAGTTTCTGTATCTCCCAATCCCGCTGATGATCATCTTTTTATTAATTATAACACCAATTCTCCTGCCATTGCTGCTTTGTTTGATATAACAGGAACTATGGTTCATTCCTTTGAGCTGATCAACCGCTACGATTTAGACATCAGCGATTTACCTGCCGGCATTTATCTTTTAAGTATTTCAAACTCAGAAACAACTCAGTTTCAGAAAATCGTAATTAAATAAATCCAAACCAAAATGAAAAAGAGCAATTATTATATGTACCTCGCAGCCTTCGTAACATGCTTAATGATGAACACAAATCTATTTGCTCAATTTAATGCCGAAGGCCTCCCCGTTGAAGAATATATCCCTGATTTTCCTCAGCAGAATGGCACATATATTCCGGGTGTGCGAGCTGCAGGGATGTGGTTCACAGATAGTTTTGAAAACAAAAGTTTTAATCAGTGGAATGATCAGGGTGGTGGATATTCTACAAGTATTGACTCTATCGATTCCCCTCATGGTTATTATCACCTGAAAATGAGTGGCGGTAACCATCTGCACCAAAACGGACGAGCTCATATTTTTCAACCGGATCAGCCAATTTATGTAAGTTTCTATGTGAAATATAATGGACCTGCACCTAATATTGGAGGATATTTTTTGTTAGGCCCTGCCGGAGTTTCTGCTCTAAATACAATGATATTCTTTCTTTTCTTTGATGATGGCACGATGAGAATATACGGAAATCCCGCTACGAATTTTATTTCTGTTCCATATACAGCCGGTCAGTGGTATCATGTTGAGTTCAGGAATATCGATTATGTTCAGCAACAACTTAATTGGTATGTTGATGATGTATTAATAGCAGCCGGCTGGCCGTTCAGGACTACCGTGCAAATAAGTAACGTTGCAGAAGCGCATCTTTACAATTGGGATAATACAGTTGCGGAGTATGACCAGATTATCATTTCAGGCTATCCTGATATGATTCCTGCCAATCAGGATCAGTTCGGAATAAATGTCTTCCCAAATCCTGTAAGCGATGAGCTTGTTGTTAATACACTGAAAATTTCGTCTGCAGTTCTTACCATAACTGACATTACAGGCAGAAAAATTTTTAAAACAGTAACAAGCGGAAATATTCAGCAGATAGACGTAAGTTCTTTTAAAGAAGGTGTTTATATTCTGAATTTGCAAAATCCTGAAATTGGCTTGAATACCTCCAGGCAGATTATTGTCAACAGGCAATAAGGATTCACTGTCTGTAGCAGCGTGCTGCCTGCAAAGTATTTTTAAGCAGGTAAGCAATAGTCATCGGCCCCACTCCGCCCGGAACGGGTGTGATGTATGAACATTTTGGAGCTACTTCTTCAAAACAGACATCACCCTGCAATGCAAAGCCGCTTTTTTTTGAACTGTCAGGGATTCTGTGCATTCCCACATCAATTACTACTGCCCCGTCTTTAACCATATCTCCCCTGACAAAGTGGTGCCTGCCGATAGCAACGATTAGTATATCTGCCTGTCTTGTATATGAGCTTATGTCTTTTGTCCTGCTGTGACATAGGGTGAGCGTGCAATTCCCCGGTTCTGTTTTCCTGGACATTAATATGCTGACAGGTGTGCCAACAATATTGCTTCTGCCAAGGACAACACAGTGTTTACCAGACGTTTCAATCCCGTTTCTTTTAAAAAGTTCCATAATCCCTCCCGGTGTAGCTGAGATAAAAGCAGGTAATCCCAATGCAAGCTTACCGATATTCTCAGGATGGAAACCATCCACATCTTTTGAGGGAGAAATTGCTTCAATGATGCTTTGATTTCCTATCTGTTCCGGCAGTGGCAGTTGCACGATAAAACCATCAAGCTCTTTATCTGCATTTAGCTCCCTAACTTTTGAGAGCAACTCACGCTCTCCAATGTGGTCTTCAAAACGGATCAGTGTGGATCTGAAGCCTACCAGCTCACATGCTTTCACCTTGGCAGCCACATAAGTTTCACTGGCAGGATCATGCCCAAGCAATACTGCGGCAAGATGAGGCGGGTTTTGGCCGTCTTTCAGCATTTTTTTTACTTCTTCTGCAATTTCTGCTTTCATTGCAGCAGCAGCAAGTTTTCCATCTATTATTTTGTAAGTCATTATTTTCAGTTAGTGCATTCCCGGCCTGTTTTTCATTTGTCTCATTATGTTTTTCATCCCTTGCTTGTCTGACATCATCTTCATCATCTTACTGCTTGAATGGAACTGTTTAAGCAAGCTATTGACCTCCTGAATGCTCGAGCCCGATCCGGCAGCAATTCTCTGACGCCTGCTCCCATTGATAAGTGAAGGGGTTTTCCGTTCCTGTGGAGTCATAGACTGGATAATAGCTTCGAGTCCTTTAAACGCATCATCATCGATATCAACATCTTTAAGTGCTTTACCCATTCCCGGTACCATGCCAAGCAAATCTTTCATATTACCCATTTTCTTTATCTGTCTGATCTGCCTAAGAAAATCATCAAAATCAAACTGGTTTTTGGCAATCTTTTTTTGTAATTTTCTGGATTCTTCCTCATCAATCTGCTCCTGCGCGCGTTCTACCAGAGAAACCACATCTCCCATACCTAGGATTCTGTCTGCCATACGGTCAGGATAAAACATATCCAGGGCTTCCATCTTCTCGCCTGTAGAGATGAACTTAATGGGTTTATTCACAACACTCCTGATAGAAAGGGCTGCCCCTCCGCGGGTGTCCCCGTCCAGTTTGGTTAAAACCACCCCATCAAAGTTCAGTCGATCGTTAAATTCCTTTGCTGTGTTGACAGCATCCTGCCCCGTCATGGAATCCACTACAAAAAGGATTTCCGAAGGTTTTACCTCCTTTTTTAATGCGGCAATTTCCGTCATCATTTCTTCATCTACAGACAGTCGGCCTGCCGTGTCGATGATAAGAGTGCTAAAATTATTGTTTTGGGCATAGATGATCGCCTGCTTGGCAATATCTACGGCATTTTTGTTATCAGGATCACTAAAAACTTCAATTCCGATTTGTTCTCCCAGCACTTTCAATTGTTCAATAGCTGCAGGCCTGTATATATCACATGCCACCAGGAGCGGTCTTCTCCCTTTCTTCGACTTCAGGAACAGGGATAGTTTCGCAGCAAATGTGGTTTTACCTGATCCCTGCAAACCCGCAAGCAGGATGACAGGAGGATTTCCGGCAAGATTAATGTCCTCCTGCCTCTCACCCATCAATGCACTTAATTCATCATGCGTGAGTTTGATCAGAAGCTGTCCGGGCTGAACGGATTTGATCACATCCTGTCCCAGGGCTTTTTCCTTCACTTTGTTGGTGAACTCCTTGGCTACTTTGTAACCGACATCCGCATCCAGTAATGCCCTGCGCACTTCCTTTAATGTGTCGGCAATATTTATTTCTGTCACCCGCCCGTGTCCCCTGAGCATTTTAAAGGCACGATCGAGTTTGTCTGTCAGGTTTTCAAACATATCCGATAATTTGGGTTACAAATATATCAAATAGAAAAAATTTCATTGCTTTTAACTTTTTACCCGACTGTTTTGTTTTTTGTCTTTAATATTTAAATCAATCAGTCCTATCGCTTTTTTGAGGATTTTCTTCCATTATGAGGAAATGAAAAACGAAAAGTGTAAGCTGTAACTTTGTAATTGTTGTTTTCATAGCTCTGTTTTTTTAGCAGTTTATTGAATATACGCTATCTTCAGGAGGTCTGAAACTTTCTTCGGGAGGTCTGGAACTTTTCCAGCCGGCTCTGGAAGAATGTTATCTGGAGATATAAGAATGTTTTCTGGCGTTAGAAAAGTTCTATCTGGCGGTTGCTAAATTGGGTATTGACCCTTTTCGCGGTGAGCAGATTTTTTATTACGATTACATTTCTAATATCTATGCTTTGTTCATG
>CAZUDW010000085.1:0-12745 GCA_964619305.1 uncultured Flavobacteriales bacterium | reverse complement strand
TTGAACTTATTTTTCAGGCGGATTCCCAATTGCTGATAGTTTTTCTTGTGCATCTTGTTCATCAGATAAACTGCTGTTTACTGTTGTTTTATATCTTTGTGTTCTCATCCATTTTTTTCTTGCATATATACACATAATTGTTTATGTATCATTATGTTAAATTATAGAAGTTCTCTTAAATATTTAAATTTGCAGAATGGTTCTTATAGCTAACTCAATAGTACGTCTGTTAGTAATTTTATCTATATTGCTCTTATCATGTAAAAGAGAAGGTTGTACCAGTCTTGCAGCTCGTAATTATGACGAAAAGGCAAAACGAGATGATGGCAGTTGTGAATTTCCGGGTTGTACGGATGAGAATGCGATTAATTATTCATCTTTAGCCAATGTAGATGATGGCAGTTGTCATTATACAGGTTCTGCCACTTTTTATTTGGATGATGCCTGTTGCGATGTGGATGTTTATGTTAGCGGTGAACTGATAGGGGAGTTGAATACATATTACACGGGTCAAATAGATTGTGAAAATCCACCGATAGGTACTGCAAGTATTGAAATGCCGGCCGGTTTATATAATTTCAGTGCGGTCTCCGTTACTGACACTGTGGATACTACCTGGTCCGGGCAGGTTACAATTTTTGAGAAACAATGCACTTTAATCAAGATAGATTACAACTGACATTGGCAATAGTTATTTCCGGCAGAAATCTATTATTTTTGTTACCTCTATGATTTACCGTGCAGTCAGGCCATTGTTATTTCTATTCAAGCCTGAATTTATCCATGCCACCGTATTTGCAATATTGAGAATGGTTTTTGCAATTCCGGGTACACGGAAGATTGCAAAAAAGCTTTTTGTTCTTCAGGACGAAAGTCTGATTGTAGAGGTAAAAGGGCTTAGATTTCCAAATCCGATAGGTCTTGCTGCAGGATTCGACAAAGACGCTGCAGCCATAGATGAATTATCTTGTTTCGGTTTTGGTTTTATTGAAATAGGGACGGTTACACCTGAACCGCAGGAAGGAAACCCAAAACCAAGGCTTTTCAGATTAACCAAAGACAAAGCGCTGATCAACAGGATGGGCTTTAACAACCAGGGAGTAAAGGTCGTTGCAGAGAGATTGCAAAACCGAAGATCGGATATTATTGTGGGAGCCAATATAGGAAAGAATAAATTAACCCCAAATGATGAGGCATTGTCTGACTACGTTAAATGTTTTCTGTCATTAGCTGATTTAGTGGATTACTTCACCATTAATGTGAGTTCTCCCAACACACCCGGTTTACGTCAATTACAGGAACAAAAATATTTACCGGAAATTTTAAAAGGGATATGCGATTTGAATGAAAAACGGACTGATCAGAAAGTAATCTTTTTAAAAATTGCACCTGATCTTACAAATGAACAACTGAAAGAGATTACAGATATTGTAAATGAATCAGGGATAGACGGTGTTGTGGCCGCAAATACCACAATTTCAAGAGATAATTTAAAAAGCAATTCAAGGCTTATTAATAAGTGCGGTGAAGGGGGATTGAGCGGGAGCCCGGTAGCTTCAAGATCAACCGACATTATTGCCTTGCTTTCAAAGCAACTCAATAAAGATAAGATAATTATGGGTGTTGGGGGGATTATGAATGCTGCCGATGCTCTTGATAAGATTGAAGCAGGAGCCAGTATGATACAGATTTACACCGGATTTATTTATGAAGGACCTGCTGTGGTGAAGAAGATGCTCAAAAAATTAATAACAAGTAAGCTATTGGTCAAAAAAGAAGTCAATCAGGCTATATAGATCTTCAGCAGAAATATCCAAAGAGCCTTCAAAAAATCCATCAATAGCCGAAATTACTTCTTTAGTTTCAATCAGCTTGTTTTTATTTACATCAGCATAGGAGTATTTTTCAGGTATATTGGATTTATCTTTAAGACCAGAATCAAGGATAGTGTTTTTGAGGCGAATCTGGTCCATTCCCTTCATCTCATCAATACTTGGACTTTGAGAAAAACTCTCCTTTTTTTCCATTAAAAGGGAATCTCTCTTTTGCCTCTGCAATTCAAAGAAAGCATCGCTGAGAGCAACACCATTATCATCAACAGGAAGACCGTGTAATGTTTCAGGTTCTTTATCAAGATAATCAGGCACACCATCTTTATCTGTATCCTTCGGACAACCTTTCCCATTAACTTTTATACCTTCCGGGGTATCCTGGCAGAGATCATCTGCATCTTTAACGCCATCTCCGTCACTATCCTCGGAAAAAATGGCATTGAAATCAACATCCTTATAAATATCTTTTTCAACCTTATGTATTCTTGGACCAAAAGTATAGCTGACTGAAATACCAGTATAAAGATAATTATCGTTTTTCCCTTCAGCGTAGTTATCTAAAAAATCAGTTTGAGTGATATGATAGGATGCAGAAATCGTTGACTCAAGTTTCCTGGCAAGTTTCATTCTGATGCCAAGTGTAACTGGAATTACTATAGAGTTTCTGTTATAATTGTTTATGCTGTCATGTAGCTGAGTTTCAAACTTATAATCACGAGGAACATAGTGAGATGTTAAAACATTGTCATCGTTCTCAGGTAAATTACGAATACTTCCGTCTGACCAGTAATAATAAAAGTTTCCATTCTCATCCAGAAGGTCACCGTATGGATCAAAAATCAAATATCCTATTCCAAGTGAAATAAATGGTGACACTGTTACTGCACGTTTAAGCAGGATGTTATTATCGAAATTACCTGTGATATTTAAAGAAAACTGAGTAATTTTTGATTCAAAATTCAAATTCCTGCTTAGTGTTCGCTCATTAGCAGATAATTTGCCTATAAGTCCATTCAGAGATAAACCTATAATATTCCCAAACCTTCTTTCAAGAAAAAAATGATATCCAGGTTGTGTAGTTGTGAATTTCCCGATGGTCTGATCAGACTTTAAATCACCAAAGTAATACAACAGGCCTGTACCTCCTCCAATGGTGATATAACCATTGGGATTGTCGTTAACCTCTTTTTCCTGTGGGAAAACGGATATGTTTATTGAAAGTACCAGAAAGATGCTTAATAGAGACTTGTTCATGATGTGTATCAATTGAGTATCAAAAGTAATCGTTTTTTTATTAATAAAACAATCTATTGAAAAAAATAATCAATTATTGTGAATAAATAAGTTTAGGACAAAGGACTAATGATATTCGTAAGCACCAAGATCAGGAGGCAATATTCTTGTGAAACCTTCAATGTCTTGGGTAAGTGTATCCATCACCGAAGCACTACCCTTAT
This sequence comes from uncultured Flavobacteriales bacterium, assembly GCA_964619305.1. Taxonomy (GTDB): domain Bacteria; phylum Bacteroidota; class Bacteroidia; order Flavobacteriales_H; family CAZUDW01; genus CAZUDW01. The sequence goes on along the minus strand of CAZUDW010000085.1, from coordinate 9,456 downwards.
CAATGGCTGCAGACTGTGAATATAAATGGTAGTCATCATTATCCGTATCATTGAAAACAGGATTGTGAGGTTGACCATCTAGGGTGTCAACCATTGGGTTTTTAACGATGTTTATAAAATTTCCGCTGCTTGTTGTAAGCTCTGTTCTTAACAAGCAGTTCTCAAATAAATAGTTGAAATTCGCTCCTGTTTTATAATCAATGCCCAGTTCTTCATCGGAAGATCCGTATATAATGCAATTTCCGAAATATGCGTCATCAAGATCACGCACATGAACAATATCATTGATGTCTGTATAATAGTTATTTAACAGGAAAAGAGGATTTTTCCTGCTACCGTATGACCAGTAGTTAGCAAAGGTGCAGTGTACGAAGCGATAACTTCTTCCCCCAATAACAAACGCTGCAACATATTGTCCGCAATTGGAAAAAACACTATTTGTAGCAACAACATCAGCACCCTGACAGAGCAATGCAACTCCAGACATGTTTGTAATAATCGAATTTGACATCCTTAGCGTTGGATTTGCATTAGACATACTGTCAACCTGAACACCAATGTTTCCGTTCTTAATTAAGGCGTAGTTTATTATATTGTCTTTGCTTGTTGCCGTAAGCCATATACCACCGAGTACCGGATGACCCCATTGACCTGGGATGTCTTTGTAAGCATATTCAAGCCTGTCTCCCTGCAAGGTTACCGGATTGTCTTTGTTGCCAAAGATCTTTAAGGATGCATTCTTAAGAACGGCTAATCCGCTGTATTTATGGAAGTTCACCATGGTTCCGGCAGGAATAGTAAGTACACTTGCGGTATCAACAAATGAATATCCGTAAAAAACATTGGGTTTATCATTTGGGAGAACAACATTTCCCTCAAATAAAGTTGAAGGATAAAAATATGCATCTTGACCCCATGCTACAAGATCGACATCCTGTATATTTCCATTGGTTGAAAAAATAATTGAATCTGTAATTACCAGCGGAGAATTGAGGCCATTTGGATCAACGGTTACTTCAATGAAAATAAACAAACTATCTCCACTTTTTATCTCTATATCCCGAACAGTATTGGCAGGTACACCATCCACATTTATTCTGAAGTTTGATGAAGTTTTACCTGCCAGGCTGATGCTGGAAATAACAATGCTTCTCTTGTGATTATTATATACTTTTAACCATTTCGTAGAAGAACCAATTGTTGTGAACACAGTATCGAAAATAATCGTGTCAGAAGAAAAAGATATTGTAGCTGATGGATCAGTAATTATCATATCTTTCCTGCAGGAGAAAAAAACAGCGGAAATAGAAATCAATATGCAGCAAGACAGAATTTTCAACATAAGCAAGCAAATATAAAGAATGATTAACGGATTATGAGCGTTTGTATTGTACTAATGCTTATGAACAATTTGGTAATACCCTGATAAATAACTATCTTTGCAAGCTTTAAAATTAAATAAAATGTCAAAAGAAGATAGTAGCAAGTCTGCATTACCGGAAGAAACCGGTATGAATAAGGCAGAAAGTAAGGACACTTCTAAACAAGAAGATTTAGAAAGTCAGAAAAATTCAGAATCTAAAAATCCTGTAGTGACTGATTCTGCAAGTGAAGCAAAGGTTAAAAGTGCTGAAAAGAAAAACAAAAAGGAAAACAAGTCAAATAAAAAAGAAACTAAGAATAATCAGACCGGGCAAAAATCCAAAGGTGGTAGTAAGCATCCCGATAATTATCGATTTGTTATATTTCAGGACGTTTCCAATGGCTACCGTTTTCTAACAAGATCCTGTTCGGAGACAAAAGAAAAGATAAAATTGGAAGATGGCAATGAATATCCGCTTATAAAAATGGAAATATCTCATACATCGCATCCTTTTTATACTGGTAAAATGAAATTTGTTGACACAACAGGAAGGATTGATAAGTTTAGGAACCGTTACAAAAAATTCCTTGATAATAAACCAGATTCCGAAAAGTAAATACAGATTAAATAATCTAAATCAAAGCCCCGTCAGGGGCATTTTTTTTCAACACACTTCAAGAATTTTTATTATCATTGAACTGTCAATTCAAATCTATGAATATTATACTATTTGATACTAAGGAGCGATACAATTTTTTGCCTTTTGCTTATACCAGACCCATCGCTGAGATAATTATTGGCATGAGTTCAATAGGAGAGAAATGGTCTAAATCTTATAAAGGAGCCGGAATTTCATATTTGACTGAAAAATATCTGAGTCGTAAATTTCCCGCTGTCATCGATCCCGTAGAAAACTTAATAATCAATGGTAGTTTATTGCCTTCTGATGAAATACTCGATGAAATCAACGAACTGGATTTTAACGAAAAACTGATGGATGGAGAGGATTTGCTTGCTATCAAATTATCAGGAGATAAGCTGACCAAGGTTCTTGAAAAAGGAATCCGTCTTGATAAAGTGGATGTGATAAAAACTAAGACTAAATATGAAGCAATCGTATTGAAAAAATGGACAGATATTTTTTTGAAAAATGATATTGCCATTGACTCTGATTACAGAAAACTGACAGCAGGCAGAAGCAGTTCTGAGTTATCAGCTTCTAATACGTTAATTGGAAACAACATCTTTGTTGAACCGGATGCAATAATTGAAGGTGCCATTTTAAATTCATCAACGGGGCCAATATATATTGGCAGGAATGTTCAGGTGATGGAAGGAGCAATGATTAGAGGTCCGGTTGCAATTTGTGAAAACAGCGTTATCAAAATGGGAGCAAAGATATACGGAGCAACTACGTTTGGTCCTTATTCAAAAGTGGGTGGGGAGGTGAATAATTGTGTGATTTTTGGTTTTTCTAATAAAGCACATGATGGTTTTATCGGCAATACCGTAATAGGAGAGTGGTGCAATCTTGGCGCAGATACCAATATTTCAAACCTGAAAAACAACTATACTTCTATCAAGCTGTGGGAATATCAGGAAAAGTCTTTTAAAGACTCCGGCCTGCAGTTTTGTGGAATGGCGATGGGAGACCATTCCAAAACCGGTATAAACACTATGATTAACACAGGAACTACTGTGGGTGTTTCAGCCAATCTGTATGGAAGTGGATATCCCAGAAATTTTATTCCGTCATTCTCCTGGGGAGGTAGAGAAGGATTGTCGGTATTTAAACTTGATAAAGCAATTGATGTAGCCAGAACTGTAATGCAGAGAAGAAATGTAGAATTAACTAAGAAAGATATTGAGATATTAGATCATATTTACACTACCACTGCAGATGAACGTAGCAAATAATATGTCATGTTAACAGGAATCCGGATTTGGCATGTTAGTTGACCTATTAGCTATTCATAATGATTTCTATTCTTAAACTGACAAATTGTCTGAATTTTGAAAAATAAAAATGATTCCTTTATCCTTACCGGACTGATTGATGATAGCACGGACTTGATCCCATTACTTTCAACTTCTGATGAGGAACAAATGAATTCGGAAGAAGTTCCCGATGAATTATCTATTCTCCCTCTTCGTAATATGGTGCTTTTCCCGGGTGTTGTTATTCCAATTACTATCGGGCGGGATAAGTCCATAAAACTGATTAAAGATGCAAATAAAACCGATAAGGTTATTGGAGTGATATCCCAAATTAATAAAGACGAGGAAGATCCTGATATAGAAGATTTATACAAAACAGGCACTGTTGCGAACATATTAAAAATGTTGCAAATGCCTGATGGTAGTACAACTGTAATTATTCAGGGCAAAAGAAGGTTTAATCTGCTTAAATTGGTACAAAAGGAACCTTATTTCAAGTGTAAGATTAAAGGTATTGTTGAACCTAAAATATCTAATGACAACAAATTTAAAGCGCTTGTTGCATCTCTAAAAGATCTGGCATTGAATATAATCCGTCAATCGCCTAACATTCCCAGTGAAGCAGCAATTGCTGTTAAAAATATTGAAAGCCCTTCATTTTTAATCAATTTTATATCGTCTAATATTAATGTGAGTGTGGGAGACAAGCAGAAAATGCTTGAAACATCTGATTTGAAAAAAAGGGCAAATCTGGCACTTGGATTTCTTACGAGGGAATTACAAATGCTGGAGATGAAAAATGAGATACAATCAAAAGTTAAAACTGATTTAGACAAACAGCAACGGGAGTATTTTTTAAATCAGCAAATGAAAACTATCCAGGAAGAGTTGGGAGTTAATCCTGTTGACAGGGAAATTGAAGATTTGAAAGCAAGAGCTAAGAATAAACAATGGAATAAAACCGTAGAAGAAACATTTACAAAAGAACTTGAGAAACTCAAGCGGGTGAATCCCGCAAGTCCTGAATATTCTGTACAAATTAATTATGTGGATATTTTGCTGGAATTACCATGGAATGAATATACGAAAGATAATTTCGACCTGAAAAGAGCGTATAGAATATTAGACAGGGATCATTATGGATTACAAAAAGTTAAAGAGCGTATAATAGAGCATCTTGCTGTGTTAAAGCTCAAAGGAGACATGAAGTCGCCAATACTTTGTCTTGTAGGACCACCGGGTGTAGGCAAAACATCACTTGGAAAATCAATTGCAGAAGCATTAGACCGGAAATATGTGAGAATGTCACTGGGAGGTCTAAAAGATGAAGCAGAAATCAGAGGACACAGGAAAACATATATCGGTGCAATGCCAGGCAGAATTATGCAAAATTTAAAAAAAGCAAAGTCGGCCAACCCTGTGTTTGTTTTGGATGAAGTGGATAAAGTCGGAAACGACTATCATGGCGATCCTTCTTCTGCTTTGCTTGAAGTGTTGGATCCTGAACAAAACAGTACATTTTATGATAATTTTATTGAACTTGACTTCGATTTATCCAGGGTATTATTTATAGCTACCGCAAATAATCTCAGCACTGTGCATCCTGCCTTACTTGACAGAATGGAAATAATCGAAGTGAATGGCTATACGCAGGAAGAAAAGGTTGAAATAGCTAAAAGACATCTTCTCCGAAGGCAATTCAGCGAACATGGGATGGATGCGAAAGAAATCTCCATACCTAAAGCTACACTTGTAAAAATTATTTCTGAGCATACGTATGAAGCAGGAGTACGCACTTTAGAAAAACACATCGCTAAAATTATCAGGCAGGTAGCTAAAAAACTTGTAATGGGTGAGGAATATAATAAAGTAATAAAAAAAGAGGATGTTCAGAAATACCTTGGTCCCGGGCATTCAAGGGACAAATATCAGGGAAATAATGTAGCAGGAGTAGTAACAGGCCTTGCCTGGACATCTGTTGGTGGCGATATCCTCTTTATCGAATCAAACCTCACCAAAGGTAAAGGTAAGCTGACTCTTACAGGTAATCTTGGAGATGTGATGAAAGAGTCTGCAATGATCGCTTTGGAGTATTTAAAAGCGCATGCTGATCTTGTGGATATTGAGCCGGATGTATTTGGAAAATGGAATGTACATATTCATGTTCCTGAAGGGGCAACACCTAAAGACGGACCTTCTGCCGGTATTGCCATGTTTACGGCTCTTACTTCTATTTTTACGCAAAGAAAGGTCAAACCTCGTCTTGCAATGACAGGTGAAATCACCCTTCGTGGACGCGTGCTGGCAATTGGAGGAGTAAAAGAAAAAGTCCTGGCTGCCAGAAGGGCTAACATCAGGGAAATTGTAATTTCTGAAGATAATAAGAAAGATATTGAAGAAATAGATTCTACATATCTGAAATCGCTCAAATTTCATTACGTAACAAATATGCTTGATGTAATTAAAATTGCCCTACTCAATAAAAAAGTGCAACGGCCGTTAAAAGTGATTTAACACCAAAGAAAGTTATCTTGATTTCATTTACTTTTGAGCTTTCAATGATAAAAAAGCGTATTTTCTTAGCTGTCTGTTGCATATTCATGATTGCAATAGCTATTGGGCAACATGGTGGAGATCATACATATAGTTTTATGAATATCCCAAAAAATGCTTATTCATCCTCTATGGGTGGGAGTAATGTTTCTGTCAGATCAAGTGATGTTAATTTGGTCTCAGACAATCCGGCTTTGATAGATAGCAATATGAGCAATAGTATTTCATTGAATTATATGAACTATTATGCCGGAATCAATATGGGGTATGCTGCTTATGCAAGGAAATTTAGAAAAATTGGCACAATTGTCTGGGGATTACAATATTTGAATTATGGTCAGTTCACTTACACAGATGTAACAGGGAATGAACTCGGAACTTTCACGGCAGGGGATTATGCATTGCTGGCAGGATATTCTCATCCGGTTTTTATTGATTCGCTTTTTCAGGTAGGCGGGAATTTAAAAGTGATTTATTCTACCCTTGAACAGTATAAAAGCTCTGCTATAGCTGCCGATTTAGGTGCAAATTATCAAAGCAAAAACAAAAATTTTTCTGTTGGACTTGTAATGAAAAATATTGGCAGACAGATAACAACCTATACCGGTAATAACAGGGAATCTTTACCTTTTGACCTGCAAATGGGCATTTCCAAAAGAATGGGACATGCTCCATTGAGATTGACATTGCTCACACATCATTTACATATCTGGGATTTGACATATCACGATCCGAAGGAGAATCCTGTTAAAACAGATCCTGTAACAGGTGAAGAAATTGATAAAACCTTTACGTTTGATAAGTTGATGAGACATATAATACTGGGTGGAGAATTCATGCCTACCAAAAATGTGAGTGTCAGAGCGAGCTACAATCATCAGAGAAAAAAAGAAATGACAATATCAGGACGAAAAGGTATGACGGGAATTTCTTTAGGGTTTGGGATAAAAATATACAAGTTCCGGTTGGATTATTCCAGGGCTGTATATCATATTGCCGGTGCTTCAAACCATATCTCAATAACCACTAATATTAATGATCTGGTAAAATCAAAGAAACTTACCACTGGTACTTCCAATGCCCCCTGATGGTTAAAAAAATCAATATCGCAATCGATGGCTATTCCTCTTGTGGTAAAAGCACTTTAGCTAAACAACTTGCAGGCAGGGTTGGTTATACTTATGTTGATACCGGGGCAATGTACAGGGCAATTGCCTTGTATTTGCTACGGGAAGGTATTGTGCAGCTCAATCAAAATATTAATCATGATGCGGTCATTCATGCATTAGATAAAATAAATGTTGATTTCAAATATGATCATGAAAAAGCCATTGCTCAGACATTCCTGAATGGCCGTAATGTGGAAAAGCAGATTCGGGGCATGAAGGTTTCATCTTTGGTGAGCAAGATTAGTGTTATTAAAGAAATAAGGCATAAACTGCTTGCAATACAAAGGGAAATTGCACAGAACAAAGGAGTGGTCATGGAAGGAAGAGACATTGGCTCTGTTGTTTTGCCCTATGCTGAACTGAAAATATTTCTTGTTGCAGATGAAAACGAACGTATTGACAGAAGATACAAAGAATTAATTAAAAAGGGAGTTTCCGTCAGCAAAAAAGAAATTTTGGAAAACATCAGAAAAAGAGATCACGCAGACACTTCCAGGGCGGAGAACCCATTGATAAAACCTGCTGATGCTTTTGAGATTGACAATACGAACATAACGCAGGAGGAGCAGCTTGAAATCGCATTAGATCTCTTCCGAAAAACCCTGCAGCTTAATTCCTGAGGAATCGTTTCAATACAGTTTTTTTTGATGCACTGTCGGGATAAAACGAGAGAATTTTGTCCAACACATCTTCTATCATTTTATCGGGGCAAGACGCTCCGCTGGTCAGTATCACCCTTATTGGTTTTTTATTAATCAAATAATTACTGCTTCTGACGATAGCATTCAAATGAATATCATAATGACAGATGGTGTCATGGGAGCGAATTTCATTAGCAGATGAAATAAAATACGTGGATAATGATTGTTCACACAACTCAACAATATGAGAAGTGTTGGAACTATTGTATCCGCCTACAACAATAGCAAAGTCGGCACCAACTCCAAGCAATGCTTTTGTTGCTTCCTGGTTGTCATTAGTAGCATAACATAAGGTGTCCCTTGTATTAACGAAATGCGATGTCAGATCTGCCTCTCCGTATTTTTTTCTCATTGCATTTTCCAAAGCTGCAGCTATAGCACTTGTTTCTGAAGCCAACATAGTCGTCTGATTCACAATTCCAATTTTATCCAGGTCCTTTTCAACATCAAAACCTGCAGAGTATCTTCCCTTGAATAATTGGTAAAACATTCCTGCTTCTTTTTTGTTTAAAATAATTTCCACCAGGCTGCTTGCTTCGTCTATATCCCTGATGATAAATGCATTGCCCGTTTCTTTACAATGCGAAAAAGTGGCTCTTGTTTCTTCATGATTCTCCTTGCCATGTATGATAACGGTGCAATCTTCCAGCCCGAGTTTTGAGGATTTCTTCCAGACTTTCTCAACAAACGGACAGGTGGTATTGTATCTGTGAACTTCAACTTTTTTCTCCTCCAGTTTTTTTTGAACTTCAAGCGATGCCCCGAAAGCAGGAATAATGACGATATCATCAGGGGTTAAACTATCCCATGGCACAAGCTGATTGCCCTCTGTATCCATAATAAACTCAATGCCATGTTGCTTTAAATCACCATTGACTTCAGGGTTATGTATCATTTGACTGACCAGGTATATTCTTTTATCCGGGTTGTGCTCAATTGCCTGGTATGAAATCTCTATTGCATTTTCAACACCATAGCAAAAGCCGAAATGACGGGCGAGATAAAACTGCACAGAACCAAAATCAAGAAGGGTAGGGGTGAAATCTTTTTTTAAAGGATCCTGTAATTTGCGGATTTCTTTGATCTTTGCAATGAATGAGCTTTTATACTTTCTTGGGATATTGAATTGTTTCACGTCACAAAAGTAAAGATATGAAGCGATTAAATATCCGTAGAAAATGAAATACGGTTTAAACAAAATATCATCCATGCACTTTAATTTATTTTTCACAAAAAAGGGGATCATTATCATGCTGCTTGCATGCTATTGTGTTGCATGCCACAAATGCGAAACATGTGATTACTACTGGACCTATATGGATAAGGGCTTACCTGTGGAAGGTGCCTCACAATCGCGGAAGCAATGCGGCAGTTTTAAAAAACGCAGGGCATACGAGGATGAGATCAAGCTGCAAGCCACCTCTCTTGAAAACACATTGAACAAAAATCCCGATGTATCACAGGTTTTTGTGAGCGATGTAGCGTGTGAAGAAGTAAAAGATTAATCACTGAGATTTTAAGAATATTTGCAGCAGGCGGTATATTCCATCCGGCAGCCTTTGGTTGCACATTCCTGAGCAAAAGAAACTGGAGAATGTCAAATTCCGCATAGTGATCGGGTATGTAATTGCATTTAATCAAGCTCTCTCTTTAATTATTATTATCTAAAGACAAGGATGTAAATCCCTTGCTGATATTATTTAGACTTTCGTTGATATCATTTAGACCTTCG
>CAZUDW010000084.1:0-12840 GCA_964619305.1 uncultured Flavobacteriales bacterium | reverse complement strand
GTGCATGGCTTTTTTTCTTGTCGGGGTGGGGAGATTCGAACTCCCGACCTCTGCGTCCCGAACGCAGCGCGCTAACCGGGCTGCGCTACACCCCGCAAAAGGCAAAAATATAAATTGATCAGTAACCAAAGTGCATTAGCGATCGACAGTTCCATCGTCAACAACATCTCTCAAAATCATTTTAAGTGCACCGCAATTATTGAGATCGGATTTAAGAGAAACGTATTTTTCTTTCCCGTTTTCAACAATGATCATAGCGGCTGTGTTGGGTGGAATTCTTCCCAGGTTATGGGCATAAAGGGTCAGGTAATTTGCAGATGTGGGATTTAAGCTGATTTTAATAATCTTTTTCTCTTTGGTGAGCAAATAATGGTCTAAGATACATTCATCATTTATGAATAAAGAGATGGTGTCTCCGTCAAATGTCCTGTTATCCCATACTTTGAGAGTTAAAAAAGGATCATTAAAATGCATTTCTTTTTGCACGCCAACCGTTCTGTTGTTAATGGTTTCAGGTATGTGATGTTCTTCATAGACAAAATTGTATGCATCAGTTGTGTCCTGCTGAAGAGGTTCTTTGTCAGGCAGATAAACAAACTTATCAATAAGAATGTTGCCGTTGTATTTAGGCAGGGATACATACCACGCTTCTAAAACCAAATCATCTACCTGTTTTTTGGGGGTCAGTATCATATTATATTTTCTCCACCTGGTTCCGGTCACCGGTCCTGATTGCCAAAGCAGTTCTTCTTCTGCCGCTGCACGATTCAAACCCCATATTCGTAAATTAACGGGTTTGTTGAATGATATCCCTCCGGAATAAAATGATTGAGAATAAGCAAGATCAATTGAATAATGATAGGATACTCCTTCCTTGAGAGGAGAAATTAATGATGTTGAACACAATTCCCACAGATTATTATTAATACCTGTGATTCCTCTGCATACCAGACTAATATATGTATTCCCGTCTGAAGATGGGGTATTGACATTCCATGCACCCGGCTGTGTGTCTGGAGAACTGCCAATACCGTAAGCAGACCATCCCTTGGGTGTTATAGCGACTCCTGTTTCTCCCTCGAAAGAAGGATTACTGACTTGCTGTGCTCCCGCAAGCAGGGGCACAGCTAAGATCAGCAACAGGTATTTTGGTTTGTTCTTCATTGCGAAATACAACTCAAATATCTACTTTTTTATTGTAATTCTCCCGGCAGATACCCAACATTTGTATTCTTTTGTGTAGTAAAGATATCCTGCAGATGCCGGAGCATCATACTGCCCGGGTATCTCTGCTTTCAGATCGAGGTTGATCACATGCTTTTCATTTGGCGCCATATCTCTAAAGTAGAATATGACATTATTACCTGAGACTTCATAGAAATCGACCATTCCTTTTTCCTGAAGTTCTTTAAGCTGCCAGGGTTGTGGAGAAAGACCGGAAGGTATTCCTACCACAGCCATCGTCATTGGCTGACCAACATTTTTTGAATTTTTTAATGTTGTTACCAACCTAACAGTTTCGCCCTCATGGCATGTTTTCTGTGTAAGTTCTGCATCAATCTCAACATTGCATTCAGGTGAGCTCGGAGGTAAAGAAGTATTGTAATCAACAGCAACCGAATATGGCAGTGGTTCCTTAACGCCAACATATTTGATCCGGATTTTATTGATACCATCTTTGAGGTACTTTTCCAATCCTTTGATTTCAATTGCTCCTTTTTGCCCGGCTTTATAGGATACACTCTCAACCATGCGAGCTCCGACATAAACTTCTATTGATCCATCTTCACTGGTCTTTTTTGAGAATTTAGCGTATTGTGTAAGAGCTTTAAGGGCTAAAATAGTTCCCTGGGTTGAGCCAAATCCACCATATCCTGATCTGTTACCAACAATGAATTTAACTGCTTTTCCAAGTGCATTTACATCTTTCTTATCACTTTTCAAAATAGCCAAAGCTGCGAGAGCAGTTGTTTCTATTTGAAGGGACTTCCCTCCTGAACGTGTAATAGAATGATCAGCACTCCAGCTTCCATCACTATTCTGTTTGCTTAAAAGCTCTTTCATGAAAAACTCAGATCTTTTGTCTTTAAAATTGATCAGCGCATTTGTAATAAGAGCCAATTGATAGGAATCTGCAGATTTCCTGCTTGTCTGGCAAGCTTGTTCCAGTTCTTTTGAAATCTGATCTCTGTAAGCGGCTTCAGAAAGGGCATAGACGATATAGGCATTTGTTACATCTTCACTTGCCCTGCCGAAACTATCCAGTGCCTTCGAATTTCTGATAAATCCACCTTTTCCATCTCTTTTACTTAACAACCATTTTGCAGTTCTGTCAATCATCTTCTCATCGACAGAATAAACTTTCTTCATATCATGGAATTGCATCAAGCCATATGCTGTTAATGCTTCATGACCGGGAGCGGACCCAAACCATTCATATCCTTTCTCCTTTGTTTCATAGCTTGTAAGACGTTTATATCCTTTGTCAAGCTTAGGTTCAATACTTGCAAGTAAAGAAGCGTCATTATAGTTACTTTCTTTGATGTATTGCATTGCCATAACGTTGGGATAGTTGCTGGTTGAAGTTTGTTCAAAACAACCATATGGCTCCCGGATAATTGATTCTATACCACTCATGAGATCAGTTACCACAGAAGGATATGCAGTTAAAGAAGCCGTTAGAGAACCTTCAACGGAATTGTTGATGTTCAATTTGTATTCTTTGTCCACATCCTGACCTGAAAATGCAAGTGAAACAGGAAATCCTTTTGAAGAAACATGCACTTGCTGCGAGAAGGCATCCTTCAATCCTCCGCTTTTAAACGCTATCCTGAGATTATGATCTCCGGGTTGGTTCAATACGCGGTAGTTAAGATAAATTGTTTTTGCACTATGAGCCGGTATTGATTGTTTTTCTGAAACGGGAGTAAGAAGTTTAAATGCAGGGGAAGCATCAATACTGATAGTTCCATTCAAAATCCTTGAGGTGTTATTTTTTAAGGTCAACGGGATATCAACTTCATCTGTTGAGACCACCTCGGCCGGCACTTTTGTGAACATGCTGAAAGGCAACTGTGTGAAATACTTCTTTTCAGTATGACCAGGAAGTCCTACTCCAATACCTTCTACTGTAGCACGAAACGAGCTTACTTCATCTGAATTACAGAATTCAACTTCAACTTTGCCGCTTCTGTCAACTTGGAGGTTTCCATCCCAGAAGATTGTTGAACGAAAATCAGTTCTATATTCTATTTTATCATTAGGTTTATATTCTGGACTGTTAAACTCCCGCGCTCTGTAATAAAGCATATTATTAGCTTGACCCCGTATAGGAGCTTTTAAATCTCTTCTGTTATCCCAATCAAATGCTTCTACTTCACCTAGCAAGACATCATCATCCGGTATCTCTTCATTATCTCCTATTTCCATGTTTTCTTCATCCTCTACATCAGCAATTCCATCTATCATAACAACAGCAAAGTCACCTTTTCCCTCCTCAAGTGGCATATCCTCTACCATTGCAGGAACGAATTCTTCAGCTAATTTCATCCTTCCACCTGCATCCGGCACTATTCCAAAGTCCTGAGCATTTGCTTTTCTCTTATAAACAGCACTTCTTGACGTGCTTCCGTAAAGATTCTTATTGTACAATGTTACTCGCAAATCATCATTATAGCCAGGAACATAGATGTTTTGCGGTGCATATCCCTTTGAACTTATATTCAAATAGGTTTGTGTGTAAATATCCACGTTTTTTAATTCAAAATGTCCGTTATCATCGGTTCTGGCAGTTATGTTGCCTGTTTTGATAACAGCACCACTTACTGGCTTTGAATTGTAGTCTAAAACAGTACCTTCTATTCTTGCCATTTCACCATCATAAACCATCACAGGTGGGTCTTCGTCTATTACCTGTTCCCATTTAAACCTGCGCCAGCCATCAGTCATCAGCAGATAATCCAGTGCCCGATCTGCCTTGTCTTCTTTGCGGTTAAAATAAAAAGCAGGTTCTTCTACCTTGCTTTTAATATCTGATTCAAGTAAAAGAGTTGAAAGGATGTTTCCTGATTTATCATCAGCAAATGAAAGAAGTTTGTCATCAACGACTGCAAGCGATAAGCTAGCCGGAACTGGTAGTCCCCGCTCATCGCTAACTTGAATTGTCATGTGCACTTTTTCTCTTGGTTGATATTTTTCTTTATCAGTAGAAATATCTATTTTCAACTGTCTATCCTTATTCACAAATGCCATTCGTTCACATCTTTCGATATTCCTGCCATCAAATAGTGTGATCTGGGCAATCCCTATTGGTAAATCTTTGGTTGGAATCATCAATGAATTCCTGCCTCTTTTAACAGATAAGGCCCTTGTATAGTATATTTTTCCACGAATCTGGCAAATTAGTGACATTTGCTCTTCTTCTGTTGAATGTATAATAACATTAAGTGCTGTGCTTCCATCATGTTTCACATTCATAACCCAACCTCTTCTTAGTGGTTCAGGTAGTGCATATTCTTTATCTATACCGGCTGGTTTAGTAATTTTTGCAACATATGAATCTCCTATCTTATAATCGAGTATAAAACTTCCCATACCATTATGAAAACTGCTGAACTCAGCAACTTTATTTCCTAATTTATTAAACACAACCCCTTCAATATCTGCTGGTTTGTTGAATTCATTAATCGCTTTGAATGCAACTTGTGATTCCAGTCCTTCTACTAAGTCTCCACCCTCAGGATAGAATGCGAGATCAATATCCCCTAAAGTGATTGGAACTGAGCGGGAAATACTTTCTGTTCGTCCTTCATAATCTATCATCACATTTAAAATGCCATCATTGCTTGTAAGTTCACCAGGTAATTCAAACTTCAAATAAGCTTCTCCTTCACTGTTAGTCTGTGATTTTTTCTCAAATAGTTTTTTACCATCAATATTGACAGTATAATTGAAATCAAATTCGCTGAGAGGTTTGTTTTCCAGAGTGTTGAGATTTAATTTTGAGATCACTTCATCACCAGGTCCATAAGCTTTTTTTGTAAAATCCATTTTCATCAGTAAATGAGGAATCACGACCGACTGAACCTGTACTTCCTTGGTAAAAAATGATTCTTCAGAGAAATTCTTTTGCCATTTTGTAAATGCTTTCACTTTATACAATCCTCCAACTGCATTTTTATCAAGTGTGAAATCTCCATTTGTTATGCCTTTTCTTGCAATTAAAGATATTTCTTTTGACACATTACCTTTAGGATCTATGAGTTGTGCATGTAATATCTCGCTTTTAGTAGATGGAGCTAAAGTTTCACCATCTCTCACATAAGCACTAAACCAGATGGTTTCTCCGGGCTTATACAGCGTTTTATCAAACTGGAGATAAACTTTCTCCTCAGGTACAGCTTCATTAAATGTCTGAAGTTTACTTTTTAACTTACTTATAAATTCATTGATAAGTATCTCATCAGTAGGTAACCCAGGCATCAAAGAGCCTATGATGATAACGGCTCCGGCACCGATAAAGCTGTTCCTTACAATTTTTTTAACATTTGTTTTCATGGCATTGGATTTTAATTGTACATTTATTTAACACCACTTAGATGACAGATATTAAAAGATTCCATAAAAATGGTGACTTTTTAATAATCTGCTACGCAATTAGCCCTTTGCTCGAGAAAGTCAGAATATAAACCTGAACCATAACAATTTTTGCTCTAAAAACCTCATTTATATCAATTTCATTAACTTCTATAATTAAGCTGTGTCATTTAAATGTATTTTATTACTTTGCAACATAAACTAATAATATTTGCCATGACAGGGATAATTTTAATTATAGGAATTTTCGTTGTGTTAATTCTGTTATTTATCAGCATTTATAATCGATTAGTCACTTTGAGAAATAATCGTGAAAATGCTTTTGCTGATATTGATGTTCAGCTAAAACAAAGACATGACCTCATACCTCAACTAGTTGAATCTGTTAAAGGTTATATGAGTCATGAAGAAGGTGTGTTGACCAAGGTTACAGAAGCAAGAGCCAACGCATTGAATGCAAAAGGGATTAGTGGAAAAATTGAGGCAGAACAACAATTAACTACGGCTCTTCAGGGATTGACAATTGCTGTAGAAGCCTATCCTGATCTAAAGGCCAACCAGAATTTTATGCAACTGCAAGAAGAAATATCTGATATTGAAAATAAACTTGCAGCCTCAAGAAGATATTTTAACTCGGCAACAAAAGAATTGAATATCCAGGTAGAAAAGTTCCCAGCCAATATCATTGCAGGTATGTTTGGTTTCAAACGTGAGACAATGTTTGATGTTGGTGATGATCAAAGAAGCAAACTTGAAGAAGCTCCAAAGTTGGGATTTTAATCATTTCTTTTCGTGAAGTATTTAGGCTTGCAATCGCAGATATGGAGAAATAATACTCGTTCTGTGATTTTACTTTTAGCTTTCCCCGTATTGATTTTAGGTCTTGTATGGTTATTTTTTTTCATTGTAAATCATCAACAATATGATGGTTTAGCACTTACAAACCAAAGTTTTATGCATTCAGTACCTTTTGTGATTATTATTGTTGGAATCTGGTTCATGATTGCGTGGAGCAGCCACACTTCGATGATCAATAGAGCTACAGCAGCCAGACCATTAGAAAGAAAAGAGAACAAAAGGGTTTATAATCTTGTCGAAAATCTTTGTATATCTCAAGGCATGAAAACTCCTAAAATCAATGTTATTGAAGACGATTCATTAAACGCTTTTGCCAGTGGAATCAGCGAAAAAAGCTATATGATCACTCTTTCCAGGGGGATTATTAACAAGCTTAATGATGATGAACTTGAAAGTGTAATTGCACATGAGCTTACACATATACAAAATAAAGATGTTCGGTTATTAATTATTTCAATCATTTTTGTCGGGATATTTGCTTTTACTTCTGAAATGGCTTTCAGAATGATATTATATGGAGGTAGAGGCAGGAAAAAGAAAGATGGTCGGGTTATGATTATTATCCTATTGCTTGCTCTTCTTGGATATTTATTGTCTATTCTCTTTCGGTTTGCTTTATCAAGGAAGAGAGAATATCTTGCCGATGCCGGTTCTGTTAGAATGACTGGCAATGCTTTGGCTCTCGCATCTTCTTTGAGAAAAATATCAGGTGACCCAAGGATTGAAGCTGTGAAAAGAAGAGATGTAGCTCAGTTGTTTATCGAAAATCCTCAGGAAAAAGGGAAAGGAGTATTTTCTGCTATTGGTGGTTTGTTTGCGACACATCCACCGATAGAAAAACGCATTCAAATGTTGGAGCAGTTCTAATGTGAGCTTTTTCACAAAAGAAGAAAAATGTTATAAAAGAAAACGGGAACTACTTCGTGAGAAACAGCTCCCGTTTTCGTTCCGATTTGCACCGGAACATCAAGTTACTCTTATTCTGGCCGGATTCTTTTCACTTTCCGTTACCGGATAGTTAATAGAACCCTGACTTCCTTTGGAACATCTTTTATCAACTTTACTTCCCGAAAGAAATGCTGTCTTTAAAAGTTGTGAAATTACAGTGCAATTATCTCCTTGCGAATATATTTGCCCGAATTTCCGCTCAACAGAAGCAACTACCTTATGTTTTGGCCCGAAAGACAAAACAGAAAATTATTGCATTCTTCTGAGTAGTTAATCATCTTCTAACTCTTGCAAATCAAAAGATTCATAACTAGTCCCCTGGAAAAATAGCCTTATTAGGCTAATCCTTGCGAATCAATCTGTAAAGAACTACTTTGCTTTAGGAGCATTTCTCTCAAATAACACCCTTTCGGGTTTTATTCTATCGGACTTTGAACCTTTTGCTCCTTGCGGAGTTTCAACCTCAAACCTTGCGATCTGTGGCCTTTCAGAACCCAATCCGTCAATCTTTGCTCCGGGAAGCCCGAACTTTCAGCTCAGCCTTTTATCCCTCACTTGACAATACAAATGTATGTCCGATTTTATATCCAAACCAAATGTTTTAAGCCTTTCTTATACACACTGTTTTAACTCCCGTTTTCAACAATTGTTAATTTCCTTAATATAATCTATATCAACATTTTATATACTTTATCTAATAAATCTAAAATCCTTTTGCTTAACTTAATCCATATAACAAGTTTCATCAGCGAATTCTATCTCTATAGTAGCATGCGATATTGGTATTGTTTTTAATATCTCCTTTACATTATATTTGATCGTGAGCATTTCATGAAAAGATTCAATTTTATCAATCACCAGATGAATTGTCAATACATTTTTTTCTCCATCTAAAGACCAAACTTTGGTGTGATGAACCGATAAGACTTTGTCTAACTTTAGAATATTATCTTCGATTTTATCAATGCTTATTCCACTGGGGGTTCCCTGTAGAAAAATATGCATTGTTTTTTTTAAATTCTTTATCACATTGAAAAGAACGTATATAATGATCAATAAAGAAAGCAGAGGATCCAGCACAGGTATGTCTTTAAATATTAAAACAACACTAACTATAAGTACAGCAAACCAACCGAGCACATCTTCAAGTAAGTGCCAACTCACTAATTTTTCATTAAGACTGCTCCCGCTTTTTAAACGTAATACTGCTATCCCGTTCACCATTATACCTACAATGGCAAAAACCAACATCCCTTGGGCATTTGAATGAACAGGATTAATAATCCTGGGTATGATTACACTCAAAACATACAATGAACCGCTAATTAAAACAACGCTATTTATCAGTGCGCCAAGCAATGAGAATCGCTGGTATCCAAAACTAAAATTATTATCCTTGTCCTTTCTTGATTTTTTTTCCAGATACCATGAAGTACCCAGCGAAATACTGTCCCCAAAATCATGTAAAGCATCCGAGATAATTGCCATACTGTTGGTATAATACCCACCAATCAGTTCAAAAAGAGTAAAAGATAGATTCAAAAAGAACGCTACCTTGATGTTTTTAATGCTATTAGATTGATGTTTATGCATCTCTTGTAAGAAATAAAATGCAACGCAAGCTTACACATATTATCTGGAAGGACAATGGAATAGCTATCTTAACATTGCTATAAAAGAAAACGGGAACTACTTCGTGAGAAACAGCTCCCGTTTTCGTTCCGATTTGCACCGGAACATCAAGTTACTCTTATTCTGGCCGGATTCTTTTCACTTTCCGTTACCGGATAGTTAATAGAACCCTGACTTCCTTTGGAACATCTTTTATCAACTTTACTTCCCGAAAGAAATGCTGTCTTTAAAAGTTGTGAAATTACAGTGCAATTATCTCCTTGCGAATATATTTGCCCGAATTTCCGCTCAACAGAAGCAACTACCTTATGTTTTGGCCCGAAAGACAAAACAGAAAATTATTGCATTCTTCTGAGTAGTTAATCATCTTCTAACTCTTGCAAATCAAAAGATTCATAACTAGTCCCCTGGAAAAATAGCCTTATTAGGCTAATCCTTGCGAATCAATCTGTAAAGAACTACTTTGCTTTAGGAGCATTTCTCTCAAATAACACCCTTTCGGGTTTTATTCTATCGGACTTTGAACCTTTTGCTCCTTGCGGAGTTTCAACCTCAAACCTTGCGATCTGTGGCCTTTCAGAACCCAATCCGTCAATCTTTGCTCCGGGAAGCCCGAACTTTCAGCTCAGCCTTTTATCCCTCACTTGACAATACAAATGTATGTCCGATTTTATATCCAAACCAAATGTTTTAAGCCTTTCTTATACACACTGTTTTAACTCCCGTTTTCAACAATTGTTAATATATCTCTGTAAGAGAAAAATTGTTATAGCGTTCTGTGCGATTACTTTCTAATCACCTTCCGTTTAACTTATGGAATAAAAGAGATTCTTTAATTATTAAACAGGGAAGGTTAATTACTTTTTTGCCTAATCAAACCATTTGGACAACAACTGGTATACTTTTGTAAGTTACAAAAAATCTGATTTCAATTGGATAAAATGAAGAAAATCTACGTATTAGACACTTCAGTAATTCTTCACGACCATAATGTTATGCAGAGTTTTGATGAGCACGATATAGCTATTCCTATCACTGTGCTGGAGGAGTTGGATAATTTTAAACGCGGTAATGATATTAAAAACTTTGAAGCTCGGGAATTTATCCGGCAGATAGATAAATTGTCAAAAAATTTTACATTACAAGACTGGATTCCTTTAAATGGAGACGATAAAGGTTCATTTAAAATCATCTTGTCCAATTCAAAGTCCAAGCTGGATGCGAATCAGATATTTGGGGAATCAAAACCAGATCACAGAATATTGAATGCTTCCTTATATCTTAAGGACAAAGAAAAAAACAGAAGTGTGATTTTAGTCACTAAAGACATCAACCTCCGGTTAAAAGCAAAAGCATTAAATCTACCTGCCGAAGATTATAAAACAGGTAAAATTAAAGATGTAAAAAACCTGTATCCCGGGAAAGCAGTTGTTGAACATGTTAGTTCAGAAATTATTGAGATGATTTTCAGCGATGGATATATTGATGATGAAGAGTTTTTAAATGGGAAAAAGATAAACAACCACTATTTTATTCTGAAAAACGGAAAATCATCTTCGCTTGCATTTTATAATCCGGCTAATAAGCGGATGGAAAGAGTGGAAAAAAAATATGTCTATGATATTAAGCCAAGAAATGCTGAACAAACTTTTGCTATTCATGCTATATTGAACAAGGATGTGAGGCTTGTTACACTGCAGGGGGTCGCAGGAACAGGTAAAACACTACTTGCTTTAGCTGGATCACTTGAACAGAAAAAGCAATTTAAACAGATCATTCTCACAAGACCTATTGTCCCTTTGAGTAATAAAGATATCGGCTACCTGCCTGGTGACATCAAAGATAAAATTGAACCATACATGGTGCCATTATGGGACAATTTAAAATTTATTAAAAATCAGTTTAAGGAAAGTGAAAAGCGGTTTAAACAAATTGACCAGATGTCAAAAGATGGAAAAATCGTTATCACTCCACTAACTTATATCAGGGGTAGAAGCCTGTCTGATATTATTTTTGTTATTGATGAAGCGCAAAACCTAACTCCTCATGAGGTGAAAACAATCATAACCCGTGCAGGAGAAAACACTAAGATTATATTTACGGGTGACGTTAATCAAATAGACACCCCATACCTTGATGAACAAAGCAATGGATTAACATACCTTATAGACAGACTGAAAGGCCAGGAAATTTTCGCACATATTAACTTAGAAAAAGGTGAACGTTCAGAACTTGCCAATTTAGCCAATTCGCTCCTGTAATAATAATTACTCACTTTTAATATATTTTTTTATTGATTCCAAATACATTTCTGGTTCTATTCGAAGTCTATCAAGTGATTCGTTCACATCCTTATATTTCATTCCGGCAAGTCCATTGAGATTATCTCTTGTTACCGGCATTGATAAACCAAAAAGTTCCGTAATGTATAATGCTGCATTTAAAAACCAATAAGGTAAATGAACAAACTTTATTTTTGTTTGTTTTTCTTTGGCAATGGCTGTTAAAAACTCTTTATAACTAACCGGTTTACTTTCAGCTGCTAAAATAACCCCTTGCATTTCTTCAACAATACATTTTTCTATAATACATGAGAGATCATCTACGGAAATTGTCTGAAGTTCCTGGGAACCATCATTGATAAGGGGGAAAATCCTTTTGTCCTTAAATTGATTTAATATAGCTTGAAACAAACCACCTTTGCCAATAACTAATCCTGCCTGAATCACCAATCCCCCACATTTAAGAATTTCTTTCTCAATATAGAATTTTTGTCTGCCATAGCTTGATTTAGCAGACTTATCTGAAGAAAAACTCGAAAGAAAAATGATTTGCTTTACTCCTGAACACTTTGAACTCTCAATTAATTTTTTTGATCCTATCCTATTCACTTCTTCAGAATCAGAGCATCCAACTTTCCTTTTATATGCACAATGTACAAGAACATCAACATCATTAAAAACCGAAGAATCAATATCATCCCTAAGATCCCATTCGAAATATGTAATTCCTTTCTTCCTGTTCTCCGGTAGGTGATGTGTGATTGCTTTAATGCTGTAGCCCCTATCCTTAAGATATTCAGTTAAATAGCTGCCGATAAATCCATTAGCACCTGTGATGGCTATTACTTTTGATTTGAGCATTAATTAGAAAATCAATAAATTATTTATGCAAACATATTTATTAATTTAGCACAACATTAATATTAATTGTAACTTTGCTAATCGGAAAAACGTCATAATGACATTTATATTTCTAAATTGATGTTTTTGAACATATGCAAAAATTTGTTTCATTACTATTAGTCTATAGCTTAATTATTTTTATCTCCTGCAGCAGGGAAGATCAAAAAGAAAAACTTCATAACAAAGCTGAAGGAAGAGTGCAACTATTGACTGCGCAATCCAAAGAATCTTTCGATTCTCTTCACACCTCAAAAAACATTAATGACCGTAATTATTCCTTGGATCAAGTGGAAGAGACAAATGGGAATATTTCCGAAAACGATATTTCTCTTCCCAATATTTTCGACTTAATTACACGTCTTTACTAATATTAAGTATTTTCTAATTCTGTTCATTGTTGGATAATTCTAACAATCTTTTAATAGCTGACCTCACGCAACTTTAAGCAGCATTTTGTATTTGATGACTGAGGAGCTCTCACCGATGACTGAGGCGGTTGCATCGATGATGGATTTAAACCGAAATATTTTCATAACTCTCTATTTATCAACTATTTAACCCATAACGCCATGGCAAAAGAGCATTATATAGCAGGGAGAGAAGCGTTCAAAGCATGAAAAAC
>CAZUDW010000083.1:0-12930 GCA_964619305.1 uncultured Flavobacteriales bacterium | reverse complement strand
CGAATATTGCATTTGATCTGCAGTTTTAATGGTGTACAGATAGCATCCGGGGACTATTCCTTTTAGGTTTAAAGAATTATTTACGATTATCTTACTTTTGGTTTCCATCAACAACCTGCCTGATAAATCGAATAAAGAGAATTTCAGAAAAGATATTCCCTCAGGCATTAATATCTGGATTGTTCCGTGATTAGGATTAGGGGAAACCACTGGTTTTGAATAATTATCCCAGATCGGATTATCAGCCACCGGAAGGCACAAAGAATTGGCGCACCAAGTGATGTTGGTGTCTATTGTGCCGGTATTGACATCAATATAAGGCGGATTGGCAGGTGGGGTTTTATCGCAGAAATCAAAATTACCACTCATGATACCGGAATTGCTCGTATATTGCCCGATACAGTATGTGCCTGAACCGCTTAAGCTGTCGAGATTTGACATATCAACCCAGACTTCAAAAAGTCCGTCATTTTTAACAAGTGCTGTTTTAGTTAAAAGGGAGTCGTCATTGATAAAATCACTCATAATTGTACACGTAGCTGATCCATTATTATTAAATTTCCCTGAGTTAGATCCATCCACATCAACATACAGGTTGCTGTTATTGTAGAAAAAACCGGTATTAGCAAAATCATTTGTGATATTGATGGTGCCGTCATTGGTAAACTCCCCGGTTTGAAGGAAATCATACATAGTAATATTTCCATCATTCTGAAACTGGTTGGTACTTAGGAAATAGAGACCGGATAAAGTGCCGTTGGACAGGTTTTGCATAATGCCATTAGTATTAACACTATCCACATTGAAAATATGACCCGAGTTGGTGATATTTCCGGTACTGTATATTGCCTGAGCGTAGATAGAGTCATTATTGGTAACAGTGCAATTAATAAAAGCGATCCTTGAAATGTCCATAACGCCATTGAGGGTGACTGTTCCACCGTTGAAAGCTATATTTCTGATCTGGGAATCTTCTCTTAATGAAGCTCCGTTGTTTATTGTGAGCGAACCTCCATTAATTCCCCAATCGGTGTTGAGTGTTACATTGTGAGCAATGATGATATTATCTGTTATCTGTGGGATACAATTGCAGTCCCATGTTGTGGGATTTAACCAGTTGCCATTTGTAACGGAAGTGACGGTGGCAGCTGAAGTGACAGAAACAGAAGCAACAAATAAAAAGCACAATGATGATACAATGATGTTTAAGTTGGTTTTACTGTTTTTCATAATCTTTGGATTTATGTTGATTTATCAAGGTTCATCCAGATTTATCGGGATTGTAGAACAAATTTGTTTGGTTTTAGTTAGATGATGTAAAGATAAATGTTTCATCTGATTTGGCAAAAACATTTTCCGTCAATGAGCAGATATCTCGGGTTTAGTCCAACCCAGCTAGCAATCCCCCTACTAGAAAATATTCCAGTTGACTATTTTTGCTAAAGTAAAAATGGTGTAAAATCGCAATTATTTGAGTATTCCTAAATTAATTTGTAGACTTGATAACTAATATCAAATCCAAAGTTTAAAAAATGACGTAATTTTGAACAAACCTTAATTTAGGGTTTAATCATTTTCAGTTTAACTTTAAAAATATATAAATTATGTCAGTATTAACAGGTAAAAAAGCACCATCATTTAAAGCGTCTGCCGTCATCAATGGATTGGAAGTTGTGCAGGATTTCTCCTTAGATCAGTTTATTGGTAAGAAGCATGTTGTATTCTTTTTCTACCCAAAGGATTTTACTTTTGTGTGTCCGACAGAGTTGTTTGCTTTCCAGTCGAAGCTGGAAGAATTCAAGGCGCGCAATTGCGAAGTAGTTGCCTGCAGCACAGACACGGAAGAATCGCATTGGGGTTGGTTACAACTCTCAAAGGATAAGGGAGGAATACAGGGAATTACTTATCCGATAGTAGCTGATACGGATAAAACCATAAGCACGAATTTTGGCGTGCTGGCAGGTGACTACGATCTGGATGATGACGGAAATCTCATTGCCACAGGGCCCATGATCGCATACCGCGGTTTATTTCTGATGGATAAAAATGGTATCGTTCATCACCAGGTGGTTAATAATTTTCCACTGGGGCGCAATGTGGATGAAGTGCTCAGGATGGTTGATGCTCTTCAACATTTTGAAGAGTATGGGGAAGTTTGTCCTGCCAATTGGCAGCGGGGTGAAGAAGCCATGAAGGCAACACATGATGGTGTGGCAGAATATCTTGCGGCTCATTAATCATTCGTTTTGAAATATGATAAAAGGTCTTCTCAGGGAGACCTTTATTATTTTGGGACTTGTTATTTGTTTTTAGCTTTTTGCCACAAGCACTCCTGCTCTTCGAGCGTCATCTCTCCAAGTTCTTTATTCATTTCAGCTGCCTGCTTTTCCATATCACTGAAGCGTTGGATGAACTTCAGGTTGGTCCTTTCCAATGCAGTGTCAGCATTAACATTTAGAAATCTTCCGTAATTGATGACAGAGAAAAGCACATCCCCATATTCTGCTTCGATTTTATTATGGTCAGATCCTGTTTTAAGCTCATTTTCAAGTTCGATGATTTCCTCCCTTATCTTATCAAGCGGACCTTCGCTGTCTTCCCAATCAAACCCAACTGACTTCACCTTGTCTTGTATGCGCAAAGCTTTTACCATGGATGGTAGTGAGGATGGCACTCCTTCAAGAACAGATTTTCGATTTTCTTTAAGTTTAAGCTGCTCCCAGTTGTATTTTACCTGCGCAGCGGTTTCAGCTTTTACATCTCCAAAAATATGTGGATGACGATGAATTAATTTTTCACAGATCCCGTTCAATACATCAGCAATATCAAATGCTTCTTTCTCAGAAGCGATTTTCGAATAAAAAATAATATGCAGCATCAGGTCGCCAAGTTCTTTTTTAATTTCTTCCAGGTCATTGGAAAGAATCCCCTCGGAGAGCTCATACACTTCTTCTATAGTCAGGTGTCTCAACGTTTCCATCGTCTGCTTTTTATCCCATGGACATTTATGCCTTAAATCATCCATAATATTGATTAAGCGGGTAAAAGACTCCAGTGTTTTTTTCATAGCGAAATTTTTACAAATATGCTGTTTTATCTCCTATTATAAGTCTGCATTCTCTTTAAAGAGGTCTGAGTGTTATTGATATTTTTGCTGTTGTGAAATACCTTCCGAACTATATTGTTGTTTTCTGCATTGTGATGTTCTTTCAATTTGCACATGCACAGGAATCCGAAAGTTTATACAGGATTAAAGCTGCTGCTCATTACGGTTTTATTATTGCACACACTACCGGTATGGCTAACCTTATTAAAAGCCATGTCCCGGCTTTTGAAGTAAATTTTGAATTACCCACGACAGGAAAGAAGGAATGGGAAAGGATTTACAGCAACCCTACATGGGGATTCTCATGGTATTTTACAGATTTTGAGAACCCTGAAGAAACCGGGGTGGCGACTGGTATCTATCCTTTTATGAACTTCCCGATAATCAAAAAAGAAAAGTTTATACTTCAATATCGCCTGGGATGGGGTTTGGGTTATGTAAGCAAACGTTTTGACCGGATAAAAAACCATAAAAACATTGTGATCGGATCTCATATCAATGCGATTATCGGGATGCATCTCGAGGCTGAAGCCAGGTTGAGTGAACGATTGTTTGCTCATGCAGGTATTGCATTAACTCATTTCTCTAACGGAGCTTATAAAATGCCCAATCTCGGCTTTAATATTGCCACAAGTGGTGCCGGATTTTCTTATCAGATTGGTAGTTCAGAAAAGAGTGACCAAGCAGGGGAAAGACCGGTTTATAAGAAAAGCAAATATCTCAATTTGGTCGGGGCTGGCGGTATAAAGGAAATTTACCCATCAGGTGGAAGAAAATATGGTGCATGTTCTTTTAGCTTAGAGGGTGTAAAGACTTTATCCGAGAAAAGTCATCTTGCAGGCAGCCTGGACATGTTTTATAACTCTTCGCTTGTTGCAAGGTTGTCCACAGATTCAACAAGTGTGAGTCACCTTGCTGTAACTCAACTGGGATTCAGTATTTCATACAGGGCCGTGATTTCAAGGATTAGAGTGATCGTTTCAAACGGCATTTACATCTATTCTCTCTATTCTAAAGATGGGAATCTCTATCACCGGATTGGCATGAGGTATGCAATTAATGACAGAATATCTGCAAACATCTCTTTAAAAACGCACTTTTTCAGAGCCGATTATATTGAAACAGGATTGTGTTATACACTGATCAAATGAAAATATCAGTAAAAATATTTCTGCTATTGTTCCTTGCCGCCTGGCTTAGTTCCTGTCATAAAGCAAATCGTTTTGATTGCCTGAAAAGCACAGGACAACTTACAAGGATAGAAAGGTCGGTGCATGGATTTCATTCCATTCATCTTGAGGATGATATTGATTTGTATATACATCGGGATTCCATTTGCAGTATTGAGATTGAAGGTGGAAAGAATCTGGTGGATCTGGTAATCACCACTATTGAAGACAGCATGTTATATATTTCAAACAGTAATAAATGCAATTGGGTGAGGAGTTATCAGAAAAGATTAAAAGTCTATGTTGGCCTGCCCGGGCTAAACCAAATTTGGTTTGGTGGTTCAGGAGAGATTGTCACAATAGATACGATCAAATCAAATTCATTAGTGGTCAATCTTTGGGGTGCCGGTGGAAATGTGCACCTGCTGTTGGATGTGCATTTGGCACACCTGAATATTCACACAACCACAGGTGATATATATGCAAAAGGCAGATGTGGAGTTGGTTATTATTATTCTTCTTCCAATGGATTTATTTATTCAGATAATCTGGAAACCAATCTTGTGTATCTTTTGAATAACGGCACAGGTGATATGTATGTGCATCCTATGGTAACATTAGAAGTTGAAATTAACGGACAGGGAGATGTTTATTATAAAGGAGACCCGGTGAATAAGAAGGAAGAGCTTAATGGTCAAGGCAAACTTATAAAGCTATAAAGCATGGCACCAGATTTAAACTATTTTTATTCAGCCCGTATTTATGGGGAACATTGTATCCTCTCAGAAGATGAATCACGACACGCAATAAAATCTTTGCGTATGAAGACTGGAGACCACTTGCAGTTGATAGATGGCAAAGGATACAGATACAATGCTGTCATTAATAAAATCATCAACGGTTATTGTGAAGTGGATGTCAGAGATAAAATATATGTTACAGAAAGAGAATTCAGCATACATGTTGCTGTAGCTATACCAAAAAAGATTGCACGCTTTGAATGGCTTCTGGAAAAAATCACCGAGACGGGCGTTGACAAGATCACTCCACTTATCTGCCATCATTCAGAAAGGGTGCGTGTCAACATGGAAAGACTGAATAAAATTCTTATCTCTGCCATGAAACAATCACAAAGGGCAAAACTGCCTTTACTGTCTGAAGCGGTAAACATCAATCACTTTATAGTTTCTCAAAACGCCAAATCTGCCTTCATTGCTCTTTGTAACTCGGAGGCACCGTCAGAGTTAAAACATTTGAAAGAGGTTTATCCAAGGGGGAATGATGCCACCATTATAATAGGACCGGAAGGAGGATTTACTTCAGATGAGATCAACACTGCTCTCGCCAACAGTTTCGAACCGGTTTCATTTTCTCATTTCAGGTTGAGGACAGAGACAGCAGCACTACTTGCATGTCAAATAATAAATTTGCAGAATCAATGAAGTATATCATTACCATATTCACAATCGTGACCTCTCTAATTTCGTGGGGACAGGAGTATGCATGGCAACTTGCTTTACTCAAATACAGTGGTGGAGGCGACTGGTATTGCAACCTTGAAACCTCCCTGCCCAACCTGGCAAAATTCTGCCATGATGAGATGGGGTGTGACATCAATCCCGAACAAGCGATTGTGGAGGTCGGCAGCAAAGAGATATTCAACTATCCTTTTGTGCACATGACAGGACACGGAAACGTAGTTTTCTCCCAACAGGAAGCTGCCAATCTACGGGAGTATCTGCTTGCCGGTGGATTTCTACACATCTGCGACAGTTACGGTTTGGACCAGTTTATCCGCGTAGAAATGAAAAAGGTCTTTCCGGAACTAGAATTTGTGGAACTGCCCTTTTCCCATCCTATCTATCATCAGAAATACGATTTCCCTAATGGGCTGCCTAAAATTCATGAACACGATGGTAAACCACCACAGGGTTTCGGTCTTATTTATGAAGGAAGATTGCTTAGCTTTTATGATCATGAATGTGACCTCGGTGATGGATGGGAAGATCCGGCAGTGCATAAAGATTCTGAAGCAACGCGTACCAAAGCATTGCGAATGGGGGCTAATCTGATCCGTTATGTTCTGATGGGTGATGAGAATCCATGATCTGTTTTCACCATTCCATCTTTTTCAGATGAATCGCATAAAGGATGATGAAAACAAAACTCATCAATGAAGAAAAAAAGAAGGTACCCAAAGACGGCATCCCTATATTAAAAATGATATAAGGAGATGAAATCAGGAATAGTTGTGCCCCTGTATAAAAATAAAAACCCTTCAGTTGCATTTTCCACATAAAAAACACTCCTGCCACAGAGATGATTGACAGAAAAGTGCTGACCATCAGGAAACTTGTTATGTTTCCGGCAATGTGATCAACCTTCTCCATGCTTGCGTCTCCAATTTTTTTCAGCCAGAAACTGGCATCACGGACATCAACACCTTCCATCTTTTTTTCGATATACTGCATTACTGCACCCGAGATTGCCCAAAGCACTGAATAAAATACGATGCGGATACCTCCGCCAATATAGCTCAGGATACAAACAACCGTTAGCAAGGTAGGTCTGTTGCCGGTTTTTTCTTGTCCCATCTCTTTTGTATATTTAATAAATCAGATAAAAGTAATAAAATTTGTTCTAAAAATATTTTCCAATATCCACGAACGGGCTATTTGTAGTTTAAGTTCAACATCCCGTAATAAAAGTCAGAACTCATAACGCGCAAATTAAAGATTTGTTGGTAAAAGCACGCATGTCAAGTACATCACGATTTATCGGGATGAAACCTGACACACGCATATTTATTATGAATACAATAGTTGTATTATTTAAAAAAATCTCTTAATTTTGCAAACGATATATTTTATTCTCTAACTAAAAATTAAAAATTATGAAAAAAATCTACTTAACAATGATAGGGTTTGCAGTTGCGGGCATGGCATTTTCACAAAGACTTGCCTTAGACCCACAACCGGTAAAAATACCAGATGTTACTTCTCTCGGTGAGAGAGCGGGAACAGTGGATACCATCACAATTCACATGGAGGGTTGCTCTCCTGCACTTTATAACTCAAGTGGTGGTGGATATGTTTGCGGACACAATGGCTATGGTGATATCGCCAAATACATGCTGTTTGACCAGGCATGGGGTGTTACCGATTTTGGTACCATCACAGGTCTGTGTTTCTGGTTTGGCGCTAAAGAAGGTAATGATAGCGACCAGGTGGTTGCTACAATCCTGGCTGACACCAACACCATACTGGCACAGCAGGGGATTACGTATTCCCAAATAGATACTTCGGCCCTGGCTACCAAAGCGATCAAAGGGATTGCCGAAGCAGCTTACAATACAGCCATCACGCTTACAAGCCCGGTAACTATTCCTGCCAACCAGACATTTTTTGCGGGTATTGCGCTCAATCCGCAGGCAGGTGATACCGTTGGTCTGGTTTCCGGAACTGATGGAGATTTTTCTGCCGGAACAGATCACACATGGGAGGTATGGAGTGATGGTCATTACCACGATTTTTCAAGTTGGAATCTCGCTATTGCCATGGGTATTTATCCCGTTATGGATTTCACTATAAATGTGGATGAAAATGATGCTTTCGGAGTGAAGCTATATAACAATTATCCGAATCCTGCTTCTACGCAGACTTCCATCATGTTTGATCTTGTAAGAGATATGCAGGTAAGTGTTGCAGTTTTCAACGTTGCCGGAGAGCAGGTGATGAGTGTGGATGCAGGCATGATGAGTGCCGGAAAACGCACAATCAACATAGATGTTAATGGTCTTCCTGCAGGTGTGTATTCTTATACACTGAATGCAGATGGTTCTCAGTTCAGCAGCCAGATGATGGTGGTAAGATAATTATTGCTTTATTGAACAAAAAAAAAGGAGTTCGAAAGGACTCCTTTTTTTTTGAATTTTAAGGGAGTGTACCAATCAATTGCTCCACTTCGTGCAGAATTTCACATGAGCGGACAAGTTCTTTCATTCTCGTGTGATCAGGATGCAGCGGTCTGTCTTCATCAAGGAAGTTAACATATCTGCGCACCACTTCTTTAGCTTTTGACACTCCTTTCCCAAACTTATAATCTCTGAAGTCAAGTGCCTGGGCGGCTGCCATCAGTTCAATACCGAGTACTCCGCATGCGTTGTCGTAAATCTGAAAGTTCTTGATGGCAGTGTTCATACCCATAGAGACAAAATCTTCCTGATCTGCAGCAGCAGGAATAGACTGAATACTGGCAGGAGCCGAAAGTATGCGTTGTTCCACAATGAGGGTGTCTGCAGTATATTGGCTGAGCATCATACCGGAGAACATACCCGCTCCTTTTGTGAGGAAAGCTGGTAATCCCACATTTAAAGCAGGATTGTTCAAGCGATTCATTCTTCTTTCAGACATCACGCTGACCATTGTAATAGCCGGTCCAATCATATCCATTGGTAATGCAACAGGCGTGCCCTGGAAATTGGCCCCGGATATCTGCATATCTTCTTCCGGAAAAAATACAGGATTATCGCAAACACCGTTCAACTCGGTTTCAACCTGAGATTGGGCGTAGGTTATTGCATCCCGTGCAGCTCCAATAACTTGAGGAGTGGAACGCATGGAGTAAGCGTCCTGCACCCTGCATTTGATTTTTCCTTCAGAAAGATCACCTCCTTCTACCAATTTTCGGATGGCTTTGGCAGATAAAACTGCCCCGTTAAATCCTCTAGCTTCATGGAGTTTAGTACTATATGGTTTCATGTTGGCTTTAAGCGCTTCCAAAGACATTGCAGCAGCAATTTCACATTGTTTCAACCATCTGGAAGCATCAAACAGCAGGATAGCACTCATAGCAGTGAGTACATTAGAACCGTTGATGGTTGCAAGCCCGTCACGTGCTTCCAGCCCGGGTATTGAAATGCCAGCTTTATCCATGGCGGTTTTGCCATCGAGTAATTCGTTTTTATAAAATGCTTTTCCTTTTCCCATCAGCAGAAGAGCTATCTGTGCCATTGGTGCAAGGTCTCCGGAAGCGCCAACAGAGCCTTTCTGACACACATAAGGCGTAACTCTTTTGTTGAGCATTTCTATCAGTGTCAGTGTGATTTCAGGTCTGCAGGCTGAATTACCATGTGCATGCACGTTTATTCTACCAAGCATTGCACCCCGCACATATTCAACAGGTGCTGGATCTCCAATTCCCGCAGCATGATTATAAATCAGATATTTCTGAAACTCCTTTACCTGGTCCGGGGGGAGTACAGTCTCAGAGAATTCTCCAATACCGGTGTTAACCCCGTACATAATCTCTCCTGCTTCTATTTTTTTCTCCAGCATTTTCCTGCATGCTGTGATCCTTGCTAATGCATCAGGATGCAATGCAACTTTTTCTCCATCACGAGCAACTCTGACAAGATCATCAATACTCAGGTTGCTGCCACTTATTGTTATTGCCATCTATTTTAACTTTTTAATTAACTCATCAATATCCATTGTCATCTGCTCTCCGGATCGCATATCCTTCACGCTTAACATGCCTGTTTCCATTTCCTTTTCTCCTATCAGAACAACAAATTCCACTCCTTTCTGATCAGCATATTTCATCTGTTTTTTCATTTTTACAGCATCAGGGTATAATTCTGTGTTGATGCCAAGAGATCTGATTTTTTGAACCAACGGCAAGGTATAAGCTGATTCATTTAACCCGAAATTTGCAAACATAACTTTTGTTATATCTGCAATATCCTGCGGGAATAACTTTGCTTCAGAAAGTACATCATATATTCTGTCTGCCCCGAATGAAATACCAACACCGGAAACATCGGGAAGGCCAAATATGCCGGTGAGATCATCATAGCGACCACCTCCGCAAATACTTCCGGGAAAGCCTTCGGTAACAACCTCAATAATAGTACCCGTGTAATAATTCAATCCTCTTGCTAGCGTAATATCAAACTTGATTTTCGCATTGATAAGAGGAAAGTTCACAAGAGAACTGAAGATAAAATCAAGCTCTTTTACTCCCTGCCTGCCTTCTTCAAACTTGTTAAAAATGTTAAGAAAAGAAGATATATCCTGATCTTCTACCCCATATTGTTTATAGAAGGTTTTGAAGTTTTCAATCCCTTTTGCAGAAACACCTTTCTTCAGAAGCTCTTCAATTACCTTATCAAATCCAACTTTGTCTAATTTATCAATAGCAACAGTAATATCCATAAACTTATCAGGCTCTCCTATATATTCAACAAGTGCCTGCAGGATTTTCCTATTATTGATTTTTATGGAAACAGGCAGCTTTAACCGGCCAAATACTTCATCAATGATATGCAATAACTCCAATTCATTTAATAATGAAGAAGAGCCTATTACATCAACATCACATTGGTAAAATTCCCTGTATCTTCCTTTTTGCGGCTTGTCTGCACGCCATACAGGTTGTATCTGGTAGCGTTTAAATGGGAATGTGATGTCATTTTGATGTTGAACAACAAAGCGGGCAAATGGCACGGTAAGATCATATCGCAGTGCTTTATTTGAAATTTTAGGCAAATCTTCTTTTAATTCATCACTCTCAATGGCTTTTGTGTCTGATTTTGATGCTTCAAATAATCTGATCCAACGATCACGGGACTTTTCATTTGAAACAATATTTGACAAGAATGTTCCAGAATTTAGGATCCTGAATATCAAACGATCTCCTTCTTCCCCATACTTTCCCAGTAATGTATCCAGGTTTTCTACAGCGGGTGTTTCAATAGGCAGAAATCCGTATTTTCTGAAGATCGGCTGTATTTTATTAAAAATATAGTTCCTCCGGATAGATTCCTGCGGAAGAAAATCTCTCGTTCCCTTTGGAATTGAAGGTTTTGACATAAGCTATAATAAGGACGCTAAAATAAGATTAATCGATTAAATTAGCAGCGGGAATACGTTTCACTTTGTTTAGAATTCTTATAATAGAAAACCCTGATCATCCTTTGGACGATATCGAAAGCATGCTTCAGGGAGATAGTAGGTTGATCATTAAGGTGAACACAAGTTCTGAAGCTATTGAATATCTGAAGAACAGGAATATTGGAATTCTCATTACTGAATTGCACATGGATTTTGAGAAAAATCAGAATCCTGTAAATTATATTATCAGCACAAATTGCGATACTTACGTGATATTTGTGATTGACAGGAACAATCTTGATAATGATATTGTAAGTGGATTGAAACAGGGAGCGGTTGACTATTTGGTGAAACCAATTAGTCCGGAAATCGCAAAAGCAAAAATTGATGTTTTTGAACGATTGTTCAGAAAAAGGGAAATACTTGAGGAGAAGAATCTGAGAATTCAGGAATTGTTACTTAATATTTTGCCAAGTAAAACAGCAGAGGAACTGGAAACAACGGGAAAAGCATCCGTCAGGTCATATAAACTGGCGACTGTGTTGTTTACTGATTTCAAAGGGTTCACTAAAATCACGGAAAGGATGGAGCCGTCTTTGCTTTTGCAGAATTTAAATCGTTTCTTCAGTGCTTTTGATTATATCATGGACAGTTATTATCTGGAGAAAATAAAAACTATAGGTGATGCATACATGGCGGTGGGAGGCATACCTGTATCCAACTATTTCAACCCTTTATTTTCAACATTAGCTGCACTTGAGATACGGACTTATATGGAGCAGATATCAAAGGAAAAAAAAAGGGAAAAAAATCCTATAGACTGGCAGTTAAGAATCGGCTTGCACTCCGGTCCTCTCATTGCGGGTGTTGTCGGAAAAAGAAAGTGGCAGTATGATGTTTGGGGAGATACAGTCAATACGGCTGCACGAATTGAATCTGCAGGGAAGCCGGGCGAGGTTAATATTTCCGGGATGACATTTGAATATATAAAGGATTATTTTGATTGTACTTATCGTGGAAAAATTAAGGCTAAATACAAGGGTGAACTGGATATGTATTTTGTGGATCGCATCAAAACTCCTTATGCGCAAGATACTGACGGGAATGTGCCAAACGATAAATTGAGAAAACTGCTAATAAAATGAGAACTTTGGGGTGCTGATCATATTTGAATGATTTGCAACTCAAATCCAATGTTATATCCCTGCTTCTTCAATTCCTGATATTGCGCAGATGATTTTTCTATCAATGGGTTGGTATGATTAAGATGAATGAAGTAAACTTTGCTTTTTTCAGAAGCGGGCAAGCCATTTAACACTTCAAGAGTTTCTCCTATAAACGGGTGTGGTATTTCATTCATATTTATTCCCAGACAATCACCATTTTTATAAAAAAGTGCCCTCAAAGTATGCCCGGTCTCAAGACTTTATCACCTGTTGTATATCCTGATCTCATTTATTCCATTTATCGATATCGGGTATAAACACAACTGACTTGCAAGGTCCTGTGATGCGATAAGCAACTGTTTCGAAATATTCATCTCTGAGGGGAACAATAAATGGGGTGATGGTTAATAGCATATGTTTATTTTATTAAATAGTTGATATTCAGTATATTTATACTGTTTTTAAAATTAATGATTTATGAAGTTTATTCCAGGAAAAGACTACCTGCAAATGGAGTTTTATACCCAATGCCTGTATGATGCCATCAACCAAGCCAACGAAGTTCGCCTTATCGACCTTTTTGTGGATAGTTTAAA
>CAZUDW010000082.1:0-13265 GCA_964619305.1 uncultured Flavobacteriales bacterium | reverse complement strand
CTCTCTGCTCATAATTCTCCATAAATGCCGGAGCAATATATTTTCTCTGCTCATATTTTTCCATGGATGCCGGAGAAATATATTCTCTCTGCCCATAATTCTCCATGGATGCCGGAGCAATATATTTTCTCTGCTCATAATTCTCCATAAATGCCGGAGCAAAATCTTCTGTCTTTTTCCCCTGTCCTTCAGGACAGGGATACATATAATATCCATTCCATTGGCTTCAGCCATTAATTGGTTTCAATTATTTCAATTTCCTCCTCAGTCAACCCATAAAACCCATAAACCAACTCATCTATTTTCCGCTCGGTATGGTCAATGGTTCACTGAATCGCTCTACAAGTCCTTTTATTTTTTCATACGCCTGTTCTTTGGTCATCTGCATTGTCTGATATTGAATAAAGTTTCAAATTTAATAATTTGTGTGTGGGCAAGGGTGGTCCTAAAGATGATCAGCAATAAAGAAATCAAATGTTGTTTCATCGTTTATAGGTTTTAGTTTTATTTATGGTTTACACATCCTTCATTTCCAGTTTTAATTATTCTATTTCATTGTTCTGTTCTATTATATACTACTGGCTAAGTTCTTCTATTTTTTGCAGTAAAGGCAAAGCATAAACATAGCGGAATAGTATCCGTTTCATACACGGGATTTTGTTTGTTTATATTAAAACAAGTTAATAAGCAGTAAAGAAATAAATATTTTTGAGAACTGCAAATGAGCCCTACATTAATTTGAGCCGAAAAGGCAGTAAAATAGCTGTTGTTTTAATCAGCTGGTTCCGGCATTGTCTTCGGCATGCCATTCAGAACGGGATGTTGCCGTTTCATGCAGAATCACAGTTTGCAGTTTTACAGTGAGGGGGAGCAGCCTGGCGATCCTTTCCACCATATCAAGCAGGATATTCTCACAGGTGGGCTGGTAGCTTGTGAACATCACGTTGCCGAATTCATTGCCCGGCAGGCTGAGGTCTTTTAACGGAGATCCTTCCCAGATCAGCAATGCATGATCGAAATGTTGTATGATCTCAGTTTCCATGATCTGCTTCAGAGAAGAAAAATCCATGATCATTCCACTCTGGGGATCTCCGTGTCCCGGATTAGGTACACCCATAACACTGACAGATAATACGTAGGAATGACCGTGAATGAATTTACATGGCCCCTTATACCCCATCAATGCATGCGCCATCTCAAACCGTACTTCTTTTGTTATTCTTACCCTTGTCATAAGTTCTAATCTGTTTTAACGGGTAAATGGCCGGCCCGCCATCTTGTTATCCCCCCTACCAGGTTGTAAATCTTTTTAAATCCTGCGTCACGCATCTTTGCCGCTGCCTCAGCGCTGCGCCTGCCTGAGCGACTGTAAACCAAACATATCTTTTCGTGATCCAGTTTGTTGATCTGTGATGTAAAATCATCAGACAGAACGTTGATGACCCTGGCTCCCCCAATGTGGCCTGCCTCATATTCTTCCAGGCTTCTGGCATCAATCAGTATGAAGTTTTCCTGCGACATCATATCGAGAAAAGCATCAGGTTGTAGATCGGTGATCACAGCTTTGGAATCTCCTGATATTGAGCAGGAGGCAAGTAAAAGTAAAAGCAATAGGCTTAAAGTGGATTTGCCGATGGTTTGCATGTTACATTTTATTCAATATCCTGATGCTGATTTCTTCAGGCATCCCACAAGTTAAATGTTCTTTATGGACAAAGGGATGCCGTTGTCAGCAACTGATTTTAATCCATTTACATCGGTAACCCATATCTTTCGTCCTGCTGTATTGATCATGGCATCTTCTTTGAAATCATGCAATATCCGAATAAGAGTTTCGGTTGCAGTGCCAACCATGTTTGCAAGGTCTTCCCTTGATAAGTTAATAGAAACGCTCCCATCAGGCGCACCGTTTGATTTATAAATGTCGTTCAAAGAAATCAAGGTGCTGGCTAAGCGCTGCCGTACGGATTTTTGAGCCAGAATGGTGAGGCTTTCAGTCATGTCGCTCAGTTCTTTGCATAGTTCCCTGGTGATCTTTTCGTGAAAAGACAGGTTTTTTTTGAGCAATTGGAGGAATTCTTTCCCGGGTAAAAAACATATTTTACTGTCTTCAAGTGTAACAGCGGAAACGGCATAACGATCTTCGCTCAGCAATGTGCGATAACCCAATAAATCACCCTCCTTAAAAATGCCCACAATTTGCTCTTTACCATCAGAACCCATGCGGGCTACTTTTACCTTACCTTCATGAATGCAATATACACCGGTTGGCCGGGCTCCAATCTTAAAAATTGTATCTCCTCTTTTGTATGTCCGGCAAGTACTTTCCAAAGTAAGCATACATGTCTCTTCAGTAGATAACTCACTGAACATAGACAAATGCCTTTTCCTACATGTTTCACATGAAAGAAAATCCCAGTTTTCTCCAACCTTTATCATTTCACAGATATTAACGTAATTCTGTCTTTTAAAGTCTTAAATATGCAAATTTAATGAATTACAAGGAATATTGATTTTTTTATGACGCAATGGCTTCCTGAAAAAATATGTGCTCTTTAATTAGAACAGTACATTTGTATCTTTGAACTAAATAGTGAAACACATAAAAAATATATATTTCAAGGCAATTTTATTTTCTCTGGCAGATATTGCCATTATTTGGTCGGGCATCGTTTTTTATCGCTTTTTGCCATATTATCAGGCATTTCTTAAACCGGCAACCCAGCAAATTCTACTCCTTCTGGGGGTCATCTATTTATTTACTTCTTTTCCTGTGCAGTTGTACAGAATTCAAAATGGGCAGGACTCAAAAGCCACATTACTGATCGAAGGATTGAAGCATCTCATAATTTATATCACTTACCGTATCAGAAGATTGTTTCCAAAACAATTAACAGAAGTAACTCCTATTAGCCAAAAGGAAAAAACAGTGATCCTATTCTATTTAGTGAAATTTTTCTATATACCCTTGATGATAGATTTTGCCTGCTGGAATGCAATTTACCTGAAGAACTTTATTCCATATATCCCTTCTCCGTTGAACACATATGATGTGATGTTGTATTTCAATAACTATATATATCCCGTTGTTTTTTCTGGAGTTTTTTTTCTCAATTCAGCTATTTATGCTTTCGGTTATATGTTTGAAGCCGAGTTTCTGAAAAACAAAGTCCGTTCTGTTGACTCAACAATGTTTGGCTGGGTTGTTTGTATTATCTGTTATCCTCCTTTTTCTTTCTGGTATGCGCAGGTTTTTCCTTCTTATGCCAATGAAATGACATTTTTTATTAATACTGGAATCACCTTTATCGTTCGATTGATTATATGTCTTATCCTTTTCTATATGTTGTATTCAGTGATCGTGCTTGGCACAAAATGCTCCAACCTGGTAAACAGGGGAATCGTAACTACCGGTCCGTACAAACTGATCAGGCACCCACATTATATAACAAAAAACGTGGTGTGGTGGATAACCGGAATGCCGGTATTTATCCATAAACCCATTGGAATATTTTTTTTGGCGGTATGGAGTTTTACTTATTATCTGCGTTCAATAACTGAAGAGCATCATCTGATGAAAGATCCAGAATACAGGATATATTGTCAAAAAGTGAAGCACAGGTTCATCCCATTTCTTATTTGATTTTTTTACATACGATTTGTTATCTTCATTGCTGACTTTTATCATTTTTTACATTTCTGATTTAAGATATCTTGCAACTTGCAGCGCAAAGCAAGTTCATACTAAATCACTATCTTCAAAATGCTTTTACTTTTGCATAATTAAATACGAGTTTACATGCAGCACAAAATGATTATACCGGATTTCAACTATCACAGGCCATCAACAATAAATGAAGCAGTGGAATTACTTTCGAATAGTAATGATGCAGTGCCTGTTGCAGGAGGAACTGATTTGCTTGTTGAAATCAAGATGGGTCTGAGGCAACATCAGGCAATTGTATCGTTAAATGCATTGAATGAACTGAAAACGATTGATGAATCAGACGGCAAATTGCATATTGGCTCCGGGGTTACACACAATATGTTGATTGAATCTTCTCTTATTAAGGAAAAATACCCTGCTTTGGCAGAAGCTGCTATTTCCATTGGCACAACCCAGATTCGCAACCGTGGAACTGTTGGGGGTAATTTATGCACCGCTGCATCATGCTGTGATATGGGTCCTATATTGATTGCTATGAATGCATCTGTTCACATCATTTCATCCACCGGAGAAAGACAACTTCCTTTAAAAGAGTTTTTTCTTCATCATAAGAAAACAGTATTATCAAAAGGAGAGATTTTATCAGGGATCACCATGGCTATTCCATCGGAAAATACAGGTGCCGTCTATATAAAATTCGGTTTAAGGGAGAGTGCTTCCATTTCTGTTGCGTCAGTGGCTGTTGTTCTCACGCAGAATAGTGATAACATGATATCGGGGAACGTAGCTATTGGCGCTGTTGCTCCTACCCCTGTCATCAGCAAATCAGCCAATAGTGTGCTTGATGGTGTGAAAAGAGAAGATCTTTATGAAGGTTCGGAAATACTCAGGAATGCAGGTGAAGGTTCAGCAACAGATTCTATACCACTTGATGATATACGCGGAACAGCAATGTACAGAAAACATCTAATAAAAACTCTTACACAAAAAGCTGTACTCAAAGCATTGGAAAGATTACCTATATAGAAAATCAATAATAAATATTGTAGATGAA
Organism: uncultured Flavobacteriales bacterium; assembly: GCA_964619305.1. Taxonomy (GTDB): domain Bacteria; phylum Bacteroidota; class Bacteroidia; order Flavobacteriales_H; family CAZUDW01; genus CAZUDW01. The sequence continues at coordinate 8,544 of CAZUDW010000082.1, read as the reverse complement.
ACAACTGATCAGACTTAATGTAAATGGCGTAGATTATGAAAGAGCAGTAAACACAGGTACTACACTTACAGATTTCCTACGAGAAGAATTGAACCTAATCGGTACTAAGAAAGGTTGTGATCTTGGTGATTGTGGTGCATGTACTGTCTTGTTAGATGGGCAGCCTGTCAATTCCTGCCTGGTACTGGCTGTAGAAGCACAGGGGAAAAGGATACAAACGATAGAATCACTTTCTGAAGGAGAAGAATTGCATGCGATTCAGAGAGCATTTGTAGAAAAAGGCGCCATACAGTGTGGATATTGCACACCGGGCATGATCATGAGAACAAAATCTCTGCTGGATAAGAATGCCTCCCCTACTCACGATGAAATAAAAGCAGCTCTTTCTGGCAATCTCTGTCGATGCACAGGATACACAAAGATTATTGAAGCAGTTGAAACAGCAAGAGATTATATGAATGGGAAAGAACCTGAGAAAATAGAATTTCAGCCACAGAAATCAGTAATGGATTTGTCTGTTGTTGGCAAACGTCTTGCAAAAAAAGATGCTCCTGCTAAAGCCACAGGCAAAGCACTATACACTGACGATATTAAACTGCCCGGAATGCTTTATGGTAAATTACTTTTAAGCCCTTTTGCTCATGCAAATATTATATCCATCAATGTAGAGAAGGCAAAATCTTTGCCGGGCGTTAAAGTAGTTCTTACAGGTGCTGATGTTCCTGATGTGACCTATGGCACTTCACCTCCCAGGTATGATGAAAATGTCCTTGCCAAAGACAAGGTCAGGTTTGTTGGAGATGTGGTAGCTGCTGTAGCTGCCGTGGATGAGGCAACCTGTTATAAAGCTCTGGATTTGATAGAAGTTGATTATGAAGAACTGCCTGCAGTTTTCGATCCTGAAGAAGCGATGAAGGACGGAGCTCCAAGACTTTTTAAGAATAGATATGAAAACAACATAAACACACTTGTGGATCATCATTTTGGAGATATTGAAAAAGGCTTTGCTGAAGCAGATCACATCAGGGAGGAGAGATTTGTAGGCAACCGCATTTATCAGAACCCAATGGAACCGCATTGTGCCATAGCAGAATGGGATTTTCATGGCAGAGTGACTGTTCACACATCAACTCAGGTTGTTCATTATGTTCACCATCAGCTTTCCCATATTCTCGGGAAACCCTTGGGTGATATAAGAATAGTAATGACAAACTGTGGTGGCGGATTTGGTGCAAAGGCAGCTACAAATATCCTTGAAGTTTTATCAGTCTTTTTATCAAAAGATGCCGGACGTCCTGTTAAAATGAGATTTACACGTGAAGAGATGTATTTGTATGGACGTGGTAGGCATAAACAGTTCATCGATATGAAGATCGGTGTAAAAAAAGACGGGACGATCACTGCTGTTAAACAGAGGGCAGTGCTTGAAGGAGGTGCATACTCCAGTTTTGGGGTGGTTTCAACATATTATGCAGGTTCCATGCTCACAACATTGTACAAATTTCCCAACTATAAGTATGATGGTTTCCGTGTTAATACGAACTTGCCTCCATGTGGGGCTATGAGAGGTCATGGAACTCCCCATCCACGCTTTGCATTCGAATCGATTCTATCAATGATCGCTGATGATATTGGGATGGACCATATTGATATAAGACTTAAAAATGCAATGACACCGGAATATAGAACCTGCAACGATCTGGACATACATTCCTGTGAGTTAAAGGCATGCCTGGAACTGGTAAGAAAAAAATCCGGTTGGGAAGACAAAAAAGGCAAACTTCCCCCCGGAAGAGGCATAGGAATCGGATGTGGTGGCTTTGTGTCAGGAGCTGGTTACCCTATTTACAGATCTAAATTCCCTCACTCCAATGCCATCATCAAAGTGCAGGAAGACGGTTCAAAAGCCATATTATTGGTTGGTGATGCAGATATAGGACAGGGATCAGATACTGTACTTGCTCAGGCTGCTGCTGAAGCTATGGGGATTAGTTTTGATAAAGTAACAGTGATATCAGCAGACAGCGATATCACACCACTCGGATTCGGGGCTTACTCCAGCAGGGTAACCCTGATGGGAGGTAATGCATCTAAAATGGCGGGTGAAGAGGTCAGGAAACAAGTGCTGAATGCAGGTGCCACTCTTCTAAATACGGATGCAAGTGAACTGGATGCTAAAAACAATTTAGTATTTGTTAAAAAGAATCCTTCTAAATCTGTAACATGGGCAGATGCTGCAGCCGCACATTTTTCTGTAAAAGGACCTCTGACTGGCAGGGGTCATTACTCCCCTCCTGAAGGTCTTGGAGGTACATATAAAGGTGCAGCGGTAGGGACTTCCCCTGCTTTCTCTTTTGCTGCAACTGTTTGTGAAGTGGAAGTGGATATGGACACCGGAAAAGTGAAGGTGCTGAACTTCTGGGATGCCCATGATTGTGGAACAGCCATCAATCCTATGGCTGTTGAAGGCCAGGTGGAGGGTGCTGTATTAATGGGTATGAGTGAGGTGTTATTCGAAGGAGAACTGTTTGATGATAAAGGAGTGATGCTGAATCCTGATTTGCATAATTACATGATAGCAACTTCTGCTGATATGCCAAATATAGATTCATCCATAGTTGACAGCTATGAGCCGGAAGGCCCTTACGGAGCTAAGGAGGTTGGAGAAGGAGCGACTTTACCTGTTCTCGGAGCCATTGCCAATGCAATCGCAGATGCAATTGGAGTGCAGATAAAAGAACTGCCCATTACACCAAAGAAAGTGCTTGAAGCAATTAAATCAAAACAAAATTAATACAAGATGATCATTTCTCCCGTTTTTCAGTTGATGATGGATGAACACCGCATCATAGAGAGAGCGCTCAATTATTCTAAGACATTGGATGGCTTATGGATGGAAGATGTTCATACATATACAGACAATATTTTAAAGCTTACTGACTTCTTCAAAGAATACAGTGATGCCTATCATCACAATAAAGAAGAAGTGGATCTGTTTAAAGAATTGATCAGGCAAAACGAAATGTTAAAAGATGGAATTGTAGGAGAATTTATTCAGCAGCATGAAGATTTTAGAGATTATGTTCGAAATATTACTGAATCCGCTAATCACAAAGATTACGGTTTATCTTTCAAGTTGTTAATGGAGTACAGGGAAGAGCTGCTTATGCACATTGAGGCTGAAGATGATGAATTGTTCCCTATGGCTGAGGGTATGTTTAGTGATTCGGAGAAAGAGACCATGTATTTCAGATTTCAGGATATCGATCGTGAATTAGGAGTAGAACGAAAGATCAGGTTTGAGAATTGGGTTGATACTATATCGGGTTAAACATCGAATACTGGCAAATTCTACACATTGAATACCAAGCGGTTCCCGGGCAATAAACGATATAACAGTTACAGCCATTTCCTCAACAATAAATTCAGCGGAAGGATACAGAAAATATCCGTCAATGCAGGTTTGTCTTGTCCCAACCGGGATGGCAGTAAAGGCAGAGGAGCCTGCATTTACTGCAATAATGATGGATTCGTGCCTGCATATTGCAATCAGGGAGACGCTGTTCATACACAACTTGAAAAAGGAATCGCATTTTTTTGTAAAAAATATCCTGCACAGCAATACATGGCATATTTTCAATCTTATTCAAATACTTATGCATCTGTAGGTAAGTTAAAACGACTTTATGAAGATGCTTTATCGCTTACCGGCATAAAAGGATTGATCATTTCCACACGGCCTGATTGTCTATCCAATGAAGTGCTAGAACTTCTCTCATCTTTGTCCAAACATCATTACATAAAGGTAGAGCTCGGATTGGAATCTACTTCTGAGAAAAGTTTAGAGAGAATTAACCGCTGTCATACATGGGATGACAGTCTTGATGCCATTGTAAACCTTGATCGCATAGGAATTCCTATCGGGGCACATTTCATTCTGGGACTTCCGGGTGAAACCTATGAAGATATGATGTCCCATGCTTCCGTGATAAATACCTTGCCTGTCCAATCCGTGAAACTACATCAATTGCAGGTTATCAGGCATACATTATTGGCACGCAGTTATGAGAGCCAACCGGAAAACATCCGAATATTTGAATTGGATTCGTACATAGAAACCGTGATCGATTTTATAGAGAAACTAAGACCTGATATAATGATTGAGCGCTTTGGCAGCGAAGCACCGGATAAACTTCTCATTGCTCCAAAATGGGGGCTGAAAAACTTTGAACTCATTCATAAAATCGAAAAAAGAATGGATGAACGCGACACCTTGCAGGGTCGTTTATATTCCCTTTAGACGGTGTAAATGAAAAGTGGAAGAGATTTTAGCAATTATTCCACTCCGCCTTTCTTTTTTCAAGAAAAGCGTTGATACCTTCATTGGCATCATGTGTCTGCATCAATCCATCCACATAAATCTTCTGCAATTCCGGTAAAAACTTCATAATTATGTGGCTCATAAAACTTCGGGATGCTTTGGTTGCATATCGCAGCGAACTGGCACTTTTTGGTAAGATTGACTTAACTATCCACTCTTCTACTCCTGCCTCCATTTGCGATCTATCATCAAATAAAGCGTTAAGAAGTCCGATTGTGTTTGCTCTTTCTGCTTTAATACTTTTGCCAGTGATAAGCAACTCTTCTGCTCTTGAGTTGCCAATCTTAAGCGGTAATAAAAGGGAAGCGGGAGGGGGGAAAACACCTAAAACGATTTCCGGCTGCCCAAACACTGCGCTTTGATCAGCAAAAATAAAGTTACATATCAGCGCAATTTCCATCCCTCCACCAAGGCATTGCCCACTCACTTTAGCAGCAGTGGGGATGCCAATATCAAGGATGGTATAGAATAATTTATGAAATGATTCGAGCATATTGGGAGCTTTTTCTTTTGTATGCTCCTCCACGCTGGCCCCGAAACTGAAGTGTTTACCTGCACCTTCAATCGTTATGAGTTTGATGTTATTCTTGTCCCTGAATGAATCTAGCAGATGCTGGAGTTCATTCATCATCACCGCATCCAGCACGTTGCCTTTGCCATCATCCATGATAATTCCGGCAACCGATTTATCATGGGAATAATTGAGTTTTAGCTTTTCCATATCACAAAAATATAGATTTTATTCCTATCAGTTAGCCGGCATGCCGAAGCCTTCAGAAACAAAGTATTATTGAAAAATAAAATTCTTTGTCACATAAATCGCACGTTACTTTTGGTGCCTTTACCTGTTCTGAACGGATTGGGGCTGAGGTAACGCAGGGATAATTCAATACCACCTCTGGCAGTAGTGGCCGCTTTTAGATTTGAGATATTGATATCATATGTGATGCCAAAGGCGAAATTGCCAAGTTCGAGCAGTGCAGCCGGAATAACAGAATCCCCGGTTCTGAAATAACCACCGAGGGAAAGGGCAGATTCTTTAAAGATGCCTGTATAGCGGGATTCTTCTTTAAGCATGTAGCGGAACAGCAGTCCGTATTCGCTTTCTATCTGTGGTCCCTGGATGTAAAGAATGGCAGATGGCAATAGCGCTCCCACCGAGTTTCTTAAACCGAAGAAGGTACTGCAATGGAGTGCCATTCTTGAGTGAAGCTGTTCACCGGAATCATAAAAAACTTCTTTCGGTTTATTCAGATGTAAATAGGAGATTCCACCGTTTGCCCTGAACATATCATTGGCTACGATATTTGATTCATCGGTACCGTAATGCCATGCAACGCCCATTGAAAAATCAGGATACAAAAAAGGATCTGCTGTGTACGATTCATTGCTGGGAAGCGAGGTGTTAATACCAGAACCGTCAAACTGGCTTTCCCAGTTGGCATTTGAAAAATCTATGCTTCTTTGGGCAATGCCACCCTGCAAACCTGCTGAGATGTGCTGATATTCATTGAGCGAGATGATGCTGGAGATGGAAAGATTGATCTGTGTCTGCCCCATGCTGAGGTCACCTGCTTTATCTCTGAAAAAAGCAATGCCACCACCCAGGTAGCTGTTTTCCCATTTCTTTTTCATCATCGTCCAGTCATAAGAAAAAGCCATGGTCTGGTAAGGGATGGCATCTATGCTTCTCCATTGGTCTTTGTAATTGAGCAAAGCCCTGCGGTCGCCATGAAAAGTTCCTGTCAGTGCCGGGTTGATGATCAACGGAGTTTGTCCAAACTGGGAGAAATGGATATCCTGAGAACAAACCAAACAAGCGAGATTTGAAAAAATGATGGTTAATGTGATTAATTTTTTCAATTCCATATTAGTTTAAATCATTTTACCAATGTGATATTTCCCTCTTCATTAAACTCTTCACCATTCAGACAGGTTCCCTGCAAATAATAGACATATACTCCGGGATTAAGGGTTTTATTATTCCTCGTTCCATCCCATTTTTCGTTGGGGTTTGTTGTTTCAAATATCTTTTCACCCCAACGATCATAGATCATGAACCTATCCAGCGTAAATCCTCCTCCCAGGATATGGATATAGTCATTGTGGCCGTCACCGTTGGGTGAGAACACATTTGGTATTACATGCACACAATTATTGTCGATAAATACCGTAACAGAATCAATGGCTTTACACCCGTTGCTATCGGTAACTGTAAGATAGTAGGTGGTAGTGACCGGAGGGCTTGCTTCCGGGTCGGGGCAAATAACACAACTCAGCCAGTCGGGAGGACTCCAGTACCATCCCGGGCCTCCAGTGCCATTCAGTTCTGCTGTTCCACCGGCATTGATCGTAGTGTCATTGCCGGCATCAGCCGTTGGACCGGGTGAGATGCTTACAAGCAGGGAATCAACATCTTGTCCGCAGGTATTTGAAACGGTAACGAAATACCATGTATCAGAAGAAGGCAGCACAGAAGTAGTGGATGAATCGCTTCCCGTACTCCAGGAATAGTTTCCACCACCTGAAGCAGTCAGCAAGACAGGCAGGTTATTGCAAAGCACATTGCTCCCGCTCACAGATGCATCGGGAGGGAATGCCACCAGGACAGTGAAAGAAACGGAATCGGTACATGGTCCTTCGGATACGACAAGACTTACCGTGCTGTCAGAAGTCAGCTGCAGGTATATGGATTGTGTGGTGGCTCCTGTACTCCATAAGAAAGCAGAACCTAATGATGCCGAAGCATCCAGCAGCACACTGTCACCAGAACAAATCAGAGAATCTCCACTGATAACTGCACTGACAGGAGCTGGTTCAGTAATGACAATTGTAGCCGTAGTATCGCAACCCGAACTGTCGGACACGGTTACAACATATACTCCGGCACCAAGCCCGGTGGCTGTTGAATCTGTGGATCCGGATGACCAGTTATAGGTGTATGGTGAGATACCACCGCTCGGTGTTACTGTTGCATACCCGTCATTCATCCCATTGCAACTCACCATCATCGTATCGGTAAATGAAGTCAACAGTGCCGGAGATTCTGTAAGGGTTACACTGGTTATGGTGTCACAACCCGTGCTGTCGGTGATGGTAACAAAATAAGTGCCGGCACACAAGCCGGTAGCATTTTGTGTCGTTTGATTTCCGGCATTAGAATCCCACTGATAAGTGTAGGGCGGATTGGGGTTAGTTACCGTGACGGTGGCATCTCCGGAGCAATCCCCATTGCACAGGATGTTATTTTGCGAGGTGGTTATTGAATATTGCTGACAGTTGCACTGGGCGATGCTCAGGTTATCCATGTTCAGGTAAACCTTGTCTGATGAAGTACAGGCTGCGGTATTGACATTTTTAAACGATCCAATGATCACCGCATTCTCGTTGCCAGTTGCAGTGTATGTGAAACTAAATGTTGAGTATGTACCCCACAATATACTGCCCTGGCTGACCGATATCTGGGGAGTGACAGGGCTTGAGCAGGGAGCGTTTGATGTTGATGGAGGAGAGGATGTATTATAAAAATAAAAACCGAAATCAAGGCAGTTATTTGGCGGACCGCTTGCAGTGCCTACATTGTCAACCCTGAGGTCAACAGTGATGCAATATTCCTGGTTAGCGTTTAAGGTTTGCAGGAGGTTGGCTTGCATTATTTCAACATAGGCGTCAGCTATGCAACCACTACCGTCAGGCATCGTCCAGAGCCCTACCGATCCATTACCTGAAGACGGCCCTCCCATAAGCGCTGATGTGCCGGTAAATCCACAGGTGTTGTGATAATCCAGGGTTGACGGGAAATTGTAATTGCTCCAGATATTTACATAACCAGTGAACTGGCTCAGAGCCGTAGGGCAGAGTGTGAAATTCTCAAAATCCGGATTGGGGAACTGGGACATTACCGCTCTCCACGTCAAAAGCAGTAAAATAACAGATAGATACTTTTTTATATGAAAGGAATAGCAAACAGCATAACTTTCATTGTGATTTGAAATTTTAATATGCACTTTTGATGAATTAAGATACTTTAATGATGGTTAGATGATTCAAAGATAATGGTTTCATCTTATTTGGCAAATGTTTTTTTAAATATTTACTTTCAGTGATTTTGTGACATCATTTGGCAATGCTCGTTCCCGATTACCCGGGAGCTAGGCAGGCAA
>CAZUDW010000081.1:0-13788 GCA_964619305.1 uncultured Flavobacteriales bacterium | reverse complement strand
TCATCAGGCTGCCGGCTTATTAAGATCCATGTTGCAGATTTATCACAATCTTTGCGTAACATCAGTAATTTTTAATTGATGCTCTCACAATCATTTTACAACTAAAGATTGCTGCAAATCAAATCTCAAACGGCAAGATTCCGAATGTTAATGTTTATCTTTGCAGCAAATGAAAAACTGGTATTTTCTTCTTCTTTTCTGTGTAGTTTATTGCTTAAATAGTTATGGGCAGACAAGAAAACATGCTAAATCCTCAAACCCCGAAATCAGCGCAACACCTGTTGACAGTGTGTATGCAAAATTGATGGTACAGGCTCATTATCTATTCCAGTCGCATCAATTTGAAGAAGCGAGAAAGAGTTATAAGATTATTCAAAAAAAATACCCTGGTGATGCCTATGTAATTGCCAAGATTACCGATTTGGACATTATTATAGATTATCTGAACAAACCGGCAGTAAAGGAAAAACAACCGGAACTCAGCCCCAAACAACTGGCAGATAAAGAAAAAAGGGAACAGGAGTTCATGCAAAAAGTTGCACGGGAAAGAACAGCGCTTATGCAAGCACGGCAAGACTTGCTCAACATGCAGAAGCTACGGAAAATTAAAGAATCAGGAAAAACGAGCACAGATAGTGTTAAGAAAAACATACTTACAACAGAAAAACCGGTTAAAAAGGAAGACGAGACTGTGATATCAAAAAAGGAACCTGTTACTACAACGAAAATCAAACACCAGGAAGAGAAAGTTGAAAAAGCCCTGGAAGATTTTCAGATTGAACTCGCCAAGCAATATCCTACCGGCATGACAGAAGAAACTTATATGGATGGGAATGTGAAGATCACAAAAAGGGTTGTTGTGGAAAACAACAAGGGCAATGAATACAAAAAAGCTGAACACCCATGGGGAGCAAAATATTTTTTTAAAAATGATTCGCCTATCACCGAAAGAGAATGGCAAATGGAAACCGATAAATGGAATAAATAATGGATGCACCAAAAATACCGTCAATCGTTAAACTACCCAGGAACAAAAAGTTTAGGTATTACCACAGATTTTATAATCGCAGGAAAGAATATCTGGCAGAGAGAGAAAGAAACATTCGTAATGAGTTAAATGCACAAGAGGGAGATTCAGGACAGGCACATATTTCTTTTAACAAAAACAGAAGCGTGTTCAGAAAAAGATCCATACAAAGAAGCAATATCCGCATTATATTGATCACACTTATCCTCGCAGCACTAGCATATTATTTCCTGATAAATTAAATCCATGGCAAATAAACTGGTGGATATTATACAACTTTTACCCGATCCGGTGGCCAACCAGATCGCAGCTGGAGAAGTCATACAAAGGCCTGCCTCAGTTGTTAAAGAATTACTTGAAAATGCTGTTGATGCCGGTGCTGATACAATTCAACTGATCGTTAAAGATTCAGGCAAAACTCTTATTCAGGTAATCGACAACGGATGTGGTATGTCTGACACAGATGCACGTTTATGCTTCGAGCGCCATGCTACATCAAAAATCAGAACAGCTGATGATCTGTTTGCAATTCGTTCTTTTGGGTTCAGAGGTGAAGCTATGCCTTCTATTGCTGCAATTGCCCGTGTAGAGCTACGCAGTAGAAGAAATGATAATGAACTGGGAACATTAATATGCATTGAGTCATCACAGGTAGTGAAGCAGGAGAATTGTTCGCATCCAGCCGGAACATCTGTAGCAGTGCGAAACATATTCTACAACGTCCCGGCAAGAAGAAGATTTCTGAAATCTGACAATGCTGAAATGAGACACATCCTGGAAGAATTCCAAAGGATTGCATTATCTAATTTTAACATTTCCTTTTCTCTTTTTCACAACGATAATGAGATATTCCAACTTCAAAGTTCTAACTTCAGAAAACGCATCTCAGACATCTATGGCCGAAATTACAATGAAAGGCTTGTACCTGTAGAGGTTGAAAGCAGTATTACCAACATTAGCGGCTTCATTGGTAAACCGGAACATGCAAAAAAAACAAGAGGAGAACAGTATTTCTTCATTAACAAACGTTTTGTTAAGCATCCCTATCTTAATCATGCTGTTGTCAACGCTTTTGAAGGATTGATCGGAAAAGAGATGTTCCCTTCCTATTTTCTTCTGTTGGAACTGAATCCTGAACATCTTGATATCAATATACATCCAACAAAAACAGAAGTTAAATTTGATGATGAAAAGGCTCTTTATGCGATCGTAAGGTCCGGAATAAAACAAGCGCTGGGCAAATTTAATTTTACTCCCAGCCTGGATTTTGAAAGAGATCATCTATTTGATCTTCCTGCCGATTTCAAGAAAAACCCGGCAAAAATACCGGAAGTGAAGATTACACCGGGCTACAACCCTTTCAAAAATAAAGAGGACAAATCGGTGCATTCAAAACCGGAATCTGCAAAAACAAAAGGATGGGAACAATTGTACAGCGAAAAGGAGGAAATCAAAGAAGGTATCCAGCAAGTTGTGGAACTTTCATGGACCGGTGATGATGAAAACAAAGAGTTGTCAGATCAACTTATCTACCAATTACATAACAAGTACATCCTGGCAAATACCATATCCGGTTTTATGCTCATCCATCAACAAAGAGCACATATGCGAATTCTTTATGAGCAATTTATGAAAGGGTTAAGCAGAGGTATTAAATCATCACAACAAGAGTTATTCCCCCGGCCTGTGGAACTCAGCTCTGCCGATGCCGACCTTATGTCTCAGTTACTTGAAGACATCTGCAGCCTAGGTATTGACATCAGGCAAATGGGAAAGAACACTTTTGTAATACATGGTTTACCCGTTAACAGCAAAGACGAAGATCCTCGTTCTATGCTTGAAACAATATTGGAGCATTACAAAAGGAATATCTCTGACCTGAAGCTTGAAAGTCGGGAAAGCCTGGCGAGGTCAATGGCCGCGAATCTTTCAATCCGCTCCGGGAAAAAATTGCATACAGATGAAATGCGTAACCTGATAGACGAATTGTTTTCATGCGAAATACCACATACTTCTCCCGGTGGAAAAGTGATTATTTCACTGCTTACTATGGAGTATCTTGATGAAAGATTTAATTAGAATCACACACATCCGAACTTTTAATAAAAAAGCATAACAGACACGGACGAAAAATAGAACGAACGCCCAACAGCGGGCATAGGTAATGGTGCTTGAGGTAAAAATTTATACTTTTACCCCAAGGTAATTTTGCAAACTCTATAATTTTGAATATGTTCAGTCATTTAATCCTTATTGTCGCAATAGCACTACCCCTTTCATCTTTCTGCCAATCAAAATATATTATTTATTTCAGGGATAAAACAGAACAGTTAACACAATACCGGTCTGAAGATCTGTTCACTCCTGCTTCTGTCGGCAGGAGACAGTTGAATGCTGTAGGTCTGGATTATTATGATCTGCCGGTGAGTCATGAATATCTTGATTCTCTCAGAAAATCATGCAGGATAATCAATGTTTCGCGCTGGTTAAATGCTGCACTTATCGAAACCAATCTATCAGCGGAAGATATTAGCGGTAAATTCCCTTTTGTACAGAAAACAGATAGGATTGGCAAATCAACAGTAAGCAGTATCAAAAAATTTGATATTATGCCTGCAAAATGGCAAATGCCACCGGAGAAGGGGAGCAGATCATTGCCCAGTTACGGACATGCAAAAAAGCAGAACCTGCAGATAGGCACTGATTGCCTTCACAGCCAGGGGTATCTTGGGGATAGCGTGATCATTGCGGTGCTGGATGCCGGATGGCCGGGTGCTGATACTATTCCTGCATTCGACTCTTTACATAATGATAACCGTGTGATTGATACTTATAACTTTTTGGATATGGACAGCATGGTATATCAGAAATTCTGGCACGGCACATTGGTAACTTCACTTATGGCAGCGAATTATCCTGATTCTATGGTGGGTACAGCACCCCATGCAAAATATATGTTCTACATCACAGAGGATGTGTCTGTTGAAGTTCACCAGGAAGAATATAATCTGATACTTGGACTGGAGAGGGCTGATTCCATGGGAGCTCAGGTTGTAAGCATTTCCCTGGGTTATTTTGTTTTTGACACACTTGAAGGGGATTACACCTATGCAGATATGGATGGACACACAACAATTTGCTCACAAGGCATACAGATTGCTACTGGAAATGGTATGATCGTAGTTGCTGCTGCCGGAAATTCCGGTCCCGGACATATAGGCACACCCTGTGATGGCGACAGCATGCTTTGTGTTGGTGCAACAGATACCTTTAATGTGATCGCTGGATTTTCTTCTGTTGGTCCGTCTTATGATGGAAGGGTTAAACCGGATATTTCATGCGTAGGCAAACATGCTGCTTATGCAGGGACATCCGGGAATTTTGGATATGGAAACGGCACTTCATTTGCCACTCCACTATCTGCCGGTATGGTTGCCTGCCTGGTGCAGGCGCATCCGAACAGGACTGCACAGGAGATCATCCAGTCTGTAAGGGAGAGCGCTGATCGTTTTAATAATCCGGATTCTTTATATGGTTACGGAATCCCTAATGCCTGTATTGCCGACTCTATTCTTACTGTACTTGATTGGCAGGATACCGTAGTTTTCAATCCTCATATTACGAACACCACTGAAATGATAAATGTGTATCCAAATCCGGGAGATGGGCTTATCAGCATCCGATCGTCTGATGGATATGTTACCAAAATTGAAGTTTACGGCACGGATGGTTGTTTCATCAGTGAGATCAATTACATGCCATCCAAAATGCTGCGGATTGATTTAAAATCATTGCCAGACGGGCTATACATGCTGGGTATTTCAACTTCAAAAAAGAAGAAGGTGTTCAAACCGTTCAGTAAAACCCGCTATAATTAATAGAGCTATCTCTTGCAGAAAGAATTCTGAACTTATTTATCAAGCATTTCAGCTAAAATATTATCGTAAATCGCAGTCCAATCACTGATTTGTGCATATTTTTCACCGTCAATAACACAACTCCCGCTTGTTACTTTACCAAGTTTGCTGTATGCTGTTAACTGTGAATCCATAAATTGTACGAATTCATTTTCCTTTTCAACTGCAACCGATATGATAACTCTGCTCTGGGCTTCGCCAAATAAAAAGGCATCTGTTCTGATACTCTTATCAGTCCGGATATCAAAACCCATATTGCCTGCCATTCCCATTTCTGCAACAGCTACAAACAAACCTCCTTCGCTACAGTCGTGTGCTGCATTGATAAGATTCTGCTGAATAAGCTTCCTGACAGTTTGTTGTAATTCGAATTCTTCATTCAGATCAAAATACGGAGCGGGAGAATGTTTCACATCATGAAATGAATAAAGGTATTCAGAGCAGGATATATCATTCCTTGAAAAGCCCAAAAGAAAAATACTGTTACCGGGATTTTTAAAATTCAGTGTCATAAAACGATTTTTATCTTCAATAATCCCAATCATTCCAATGACAGGTGTCGGATGAACAGCTTCTTCCCTCTCCGACACTTTACTTTGATTATAAAAACTCACATTGCCTCCGGTTACCGGTGTATTGAATTTTTCACAGGCCTTTCCCATTCCTTTAATCGTATTAACAAACTGCCAATAAACGTTTGGATTGTAGGGATTTCCGAAATTCAGGCAATTGGTTATTGCAGAAGGAATGCCACCTGAACAGGTAATATTCCGGGCTGCTTCAGCAACCGCCATGGCAGCTCCTTTTTCCGGATCAGCCCATACATATCTTGCGTTACAGTCTGTAGTCATTGCAAGGGCTTTGTTGGTCCCTTTTAGAAGAACGATGCCTGCATCTGATGGTTTGTTTGTATGCATATTGACAGTACCCACCATACTGTCATATTGTTCTATCACCCATTTCCTGGAAGCGATATTCTGGTGTGATATCAGGTGATTCATCACTTTGGATAGATCCTTTGGTTGCTCTATATCATCAATGGAAAATTTTTTGTTCTCACTAAAATAAGCCGGCTCCGAATATTCCCTTTCATAAACCGGAGCTCCGCCACCAAGAACCAATGTATCAGCAGGTACTTCAGCCGCAAGATTCCCGCCTTCAAAAAACCTCAGCATATTTCCATCCGTTACAACGCCAATCTGATCACAATGCAGGTCCCATTTCTTAAATATTTTTAAGGCTTCTTTTTCTTTACCTTTTTTCAGCACCACAAGCATTCGCTCCTGGCTCTCACTGAGCAAAAGTTCCCATGCTTCCATATTATCCTGCCTTGTCGGAACTTTATCCAGCCAGATATCCATCCCATGCTTTCCTTTTTCACTCATCTCAGAGGTGGAACAAATTATGCCTGCAGCTCCCATATCCTGCATGCCGATAACAGAATCGGTTTCTGCCAATTCCATAGTAGCTTCCAAAAGGAGTTTTTCCATAAATGGATCCCCTACCTGCACAGCAGGCAGGTCTTCAGTAGATTCTTCCGTGAGTTCGCGTGATGCAAATGCTGCTCCGTTAATCCCGTCTTTGCCGGTAGCAGAACCAACGATAAAAACAGGATTACCGCTTCCGAAAGAAATAGCAGAAATTTGTTTGCCCTGTTTTACAATACCGACAGACATGGCATTAATCAGGCAATTCTGTTCAAAACAAGGATCAAAATACACTTCTCCTCCTATAACAGGGATTCCAAACGAATTACCATAATCTCCAATACCTTTAACAACGCCTTTCATCAACCATTTAGTTCTCTTTGAAAAAATATCTCCAAACCGAAGTGAATTCAACTGTGCAACCGGCCTGGCACCCATAGTGAATATATCCCTGTTGATTCCACCCACTCCGGTGGCAGCACCCTGGTATGGCTCAATTGCAGATGGATGATTGTGAGATTCAATCTTAAAAGCACAGGCAAGCCCATTGCCAATATCTACAAGACCTGCATTCTCATCACCAGCTTCTGCGAGCAGATGAGAACCTTTACGAGGTAATGTTTTCAACCATTTAATTGAATTTTTATACGAACAATGTTCACTCCACATGACTGAGTAAATCTGCAATTCGGTAAAGTTCGGCTTCCTGCCCAAAATGTCACATATCTTTTCAAATTCCTCAGGTAAAAGGCCAAACTCAGTTGCTGTCTCGGCTGTCATCTGTTCTGAAATCACATCTTTCATAAATCTAATTTTAAAACATCAAAAATAAACAACCTCAGACTTGGCTCTATTAAGATTTATTTATTTTTTCAACATTTTATTTCTGCATGAACCCGTTTCAACAGAAAAGAGATTTATATTTTTGACGTTTCTCTAATGGAAATTCTGCTCAGCATCTTCTATGCCTTTTGTTTTATTCTTCTTATTCGGAAGATGCACTTTTTTAGGAATTGTGCAATTCACCCGAATATACTTACCGGCATATTTATATTAAAGATCGTAGCCGGCATATTGGTTTGGATTATTTACACCTATTATTATACCGATCGTTGCCAGGCAGACATCTACAAGTATTTTGATGACAGTAAAGTGATGGTGCATGCTCTTTTTTCAAAACCATTGGATTTCTTCAGGATGCTTTTTGGTATCGATTGCGGAGGAACATACTTCAAAGAGCATTATTTTGATGTGATGCAACACTGGTACAGACCACAGGAGAGTAATATGTTTAACGACAATCATACCATCATTCGCTTCAATGCCTTAGCACACTTATTCTCATTCGGATACTTTAATGTCCACACCGTGATCATGTGTTTTCTCTCCTTTACCGGATTAACTGCTTTGTTCAAAGCGCTGGCACCATTTTATCCGGGTAAAAAGAATGCATTAATTGCTCTGATTTACCTCATTCCATCAGTTTTATTTTGGAGTTCAGGAGTGTTGAAAGAAAGTTTATTGATCTTTGCTCTCGGGCTGCTGATCCGGAAATGCCTGATAATATCGGCAAAACAATATAAATGGACTGATATCCTGGTTCTTGTATTTTGCATTTTGCTATTGTTGATCTTAAAGGTCTATATCCTTGCCTGTTTACTGCCATCCCTGTTCACCTGGTACTGGGTAGAGAAAAGTAGTAGAAAACTAATATTACTGAAATATCTCGCTATATATGCTGTGTATTTCGCTGCTGCTCTGAACCTGCAACATGTTTCTTCAGACCACAATATTCTGGAGACAATAGTGAAGAAACAAAAGTGGTTCCTTGGTCTGGCAAGGAACAGTCAGTCGGGCAGTGCATTTCAAATGGATGTGCTGAATCCGACACCATCCTCTTTCCTCAAAGCTGCACCTGAAGCCCTGATGAACAGCATTGCAAGGCCATTTATTTGGAGTAAAGGGAACGCATTATCCCGCATGGCAGCCCTAGAGAATTCCGCAATAATTGTTTTCATTTTACTTTGCATTTCAAAAAGCAAAAGAATGGGAGCAGCAGAGCGCAATCTATTTATAATGCTGATCAGTTATGTACTGATGTTATATTTATTGATAGGATGGGTTACCCCAGTTGCAGGTGCCATAGCAAGATATCGTGTACCGGGAATTCCAATGTTACTTGCTGCTTTCCTTTTATTGGTTGATGAAAATAAAATAAATAAACTATGGACAAAAACGCGATCATCACAGGTGCCACTGCCGGCATAGGTGAAGCCACAGCTAAAATATTAGCCGAAAATGGCTGGAATATTGCCATCACAGGAAGAAGAAAGGATAGACTTGAAAAACTGGCTTTGTATATCAGTGGAAAACACGCTGTTGAGGTCATCCCCCTCTGTTTTGATGTAAGAGACAAAATTGCCTGTGAAAAAGCTGCAGCAAAACTGAAGGACAGGTGGGACGAACTCCATTTACTGGTGAACAATGCAGGTCTCGCTGCCAGCTACGAAAGGATTGACAATGATAACCCTGAAAACTGGGACAGGATGATAGATACCAACATCAAAGGTTTGCTCTATGTAACGCATTGCTTTTTACCTCAAATCAAAAAATGCAGAGGACACGTAATAAATATTGGCTCCACAGCAGGAAAAGAAGTGTATGAAAAAGGTAATGTATATTGTGCTACAAAATTTGCCGTTGATGCCCTCAGTAAAGCGATGCGCATTGATATGCTTCCACATGGGGTAAAGGTTACTGCAGTATGCCCAGGTGCTGCAGAAACCGAGTTTTCTCTTGTGCGGTTTGACGGTAATGCTCAAAAAGCCTCTGATGTGTACAGGGATTTCACACCTTTAACAGCACATGATATAGCAGAAGTTATCCTGTTTTGCGCAACCAGACCCCCTAATGTAAATATCAATGATGTGGTACTTACTTCTACAGATCAAGCCAGTTCAATATACATCAATCGTAGAAATAAAGAAAACTAAAAACCTGTTTTACCACTCATCACAGTTGAACGGGAAAATACTTAAAAAATTCGTTCTTTAGCAAAATCATCAATGAAAAATATTCCTTATATATTATGTGTTTTACTGATGACATCCTGCATTGATATACGAAAAGCCGATCTGATCGTGCACAATGCTGTAATCTATACAGCCGATTCTGTTTTTAACATTAGGCAGGCCATGGCTATCCGAAACGGACTTATAATAGAAACAGGTACAGATGACCAAATACTGACCAAATACGCAGCATCAACTATGATTGATGCTGAAAAACAAGCAGTATATCCGGGCTTTATTGACGCCCATTGTCACTTTCTCCATTACGGACTGGATATGGATGATGTTGAATTGACAGGGACAAACTCTTTTAAAGAGGTATTGCATAAGGTACTTGTATATGCTTCATCACACCCTGATGGATGGATTGTAGGCAGGGGTTGGGATCAGAACGACTGGAAGATAAAACAACTTCCTGATAATCATGCTCTTGATTCCTTGTTTCCCAACAGACCTGTTTTACTCAGAAGGATAGATGGACATGCTGCGCTTGCAAATTCCAAAGCTCTGGAAATGGCAGGAATTACTGTATCTACACATATTGATGGTGGTATTATTGGAAGCAGAGATGGTAGTCTGACAGGTATATTACTGGATAACGCAGCCGATCAATTACTTGGCATTATTCCACCACCTTCCCGCGAGAAAGAGACCAGAGCTTTACTAAATGCACAAAAAAATTGTTTTTCGGTAGGTCTGACAACAGTAGATGATGCCGGTCTTGATAAGGATGAAGTGGAACTGATAGATAAACTTCAGAAATCTGGTGATCTGAAAATTCGCATATATGCCATGCTAAACCCAAATGATGAAAACATCAATCATTACCAGAAGTCAGGAATTTATATTACTGATAAACTTAGTGTAAGGGCTTTTAAATTCTATGCTGATGGAGCGCTGGGATCAAGAGGCGCCTGTTTATTACAAGCTTACAGCGATGTAGCAGATTCAGTTTACTACGGTTTTTTGCTTAATAGCAGGCAGTACTTATCTGACATGGCTTTTAAGATGAATGAAGCAGGATTTCAAATGAATACTCATTGCATTGGGGATTCTGCCAACAGGATGATGCTCAACATTTATACTGGTATTCTTAAAAAAGGCAATAATCAGAGATGGAGAATAGAGCATTGTCAGGTAGTGGATAAGGAAGATATCCGAAAGTTTGGAGAATACTGTATCCTGCCATCGGTACAACCCACCCATGCTACGTCAGATATGCCCTGGGCAATTGACCGTCTTGGTGCAGACAGGATCGACAATGCATATGCATATCTTTCATTACTACATCAAAACAATATATTGCCATTAGGCACTGATTTCCCTGTAGAAGACATCAACCCTGTTTATACATTTTATTCAGCTGTTTTCAGAAAAAATAAAGATGGTTTACCTGAAAAAGGGTATCATATTGAAAACGCCCTTGACCGTAAACAGGCATTATTGGGAATGACCAGGTATGCTGCATATGCTAACTTTGAAGAAAAAATGAAAGGATCTCTTGAAGCAGGAAAGGTTGCAGATTTTGTTATCCTCAACAGAGATATTATGAATGCACCGGAAGAAGAGATCCTCAAAACACGCGTTATAGCAACCTATTTATCTGGTGAAAAAGTTTATTAAAGTTGTCAATCTTCTCATAATTCGCATATATTTACACAGTAAAATATCAATATGGATGTAAAGAGAATCTTTGATATCCCATTTTATCAGCTTCAGCATTATCCAACTGATGATTGCCTGGTTGACAAAAGAGAAGGAAAGTGGGTAAAAACTTCTACAAAACAATTTATAGATCGGTCCAACAAATTCAGTATTGGTTTGTTAAAACTTGGTGTCCGTAAAGATGATAAAATAGCCATTATTTCTAATAACCGATCAGAGTGGAATATTGTCGATATTGGTATCCTTCAGATTGGTGCAATCGATGTTCCAATATACCCCACAGCATCAATTGATGACTATTCTTTCATCTTCAACCATGCTGAAATAAAATTGTGTTTTGTATCAGACTGCGAACTATATGAAAAAGTAATGTCTATTAAAGATAAAGTTCCTGGCTTAAAAGAGATTTATGCTTTTAATTCCATTGCCGGTTGCAAACATTGGACAGAAGTTATCGATGCAGGAGAAAATGGAGATATTAAAGAAGTCGAGCAAATTAAAACAAGCATTCAGGAAACCGATCTCGCCACATTGATATACACTTCCGGTACGACAGGAACACCCAAAGGTGTTATGTTATCTCATCGAAACCTGGTGAGTAATGCCATCGCCTGTATTCCAAGATTACCGGTAGATCACACCGCGAAATCGCTTAGTTTTTTACCTGTTTGCCATGTCTATGAACGCATGATACTGTACCTATATTTGTTAAGAGGAGTCTCAATTTATTTTGCTGAAAATATGGATACTATTGGGGATAATCTAAAAGAGATACACCCCGAAATATTTACTGCTGTACCAAGATTACTTGAAAAGGTTTATGATAAAATCGTTACAAAAGGAACCGAACTTAAAGGTATAAAGAAAAATCTGTTTTTCTGGGCATTGAATTTAGGCCATAAGTATGAGCTTTCCGGTAAAAGTACTTTTTATAACCTACAACTTGCATTAGCACGCAAAATTATTTTCAGCAAGTGGCAGGAAGCTCTTGGAGGAAAGGTACAGGCAATCGCTTCCGGCAGTGCTGCTCTCCAACCCAGGCTTGCCCGTGTATTTAATGCCGCTGGCATCCCTGTTTATGAGGGCTATGGTTTAACCGAAACTTCTCCGGTGGTGGCTGTTAATGCCAAATCCACAGGAATGATGTTTGGAACTGTCGGTAAACCGTTGGAAAATGTGGAGGTTAGAATTGCTGAAGATGGAGAAATCTTAGTTAAAGGACCAAATGTTATGCAGGGATATTTTAAAAGGCAGGATCTAACAGATGAAGTAATGGATGGTGAATGGTTACATACAGGGGATATAGGAAAATTTATGGAAGACAATTTCTTAAAAATCACCGATCGTAAAAAAGAAATTTTTAAAACATCCGGTGGAAAATATATTGCTCCTCAACCCATAGAAAACAAATTAAAAGAGAGCAAGTTCATTGAACAAATACTCGTGATTGGTGAAGGGGAAAAGCATCCTGCTGCTCTAATAGTACCAGCCTTTGATTTCCTGAAAGAATGGTGTGCAAGAAAAAATATAAACATTTCCTGTATAGAAGAAATGATTAATAATCAAAGTGTTATTGAGCGAATAAAAAGAGAAGTAGATAGTTGCAATGAAAATCTTGGACATTGGGAACAGATTAAGAAATTTGAACTGCTCCCTGAAGAATGGACCATTGAAAACGGTGAACTTACCCCAACTTTAAAGCTAAAGAGAAAAGTAATTATTCAAAAATATCAATCGTATGTCCATAAAATATACAAACAATAATAATCTGAATTAAGAAACTAAATTTTAAATTTGTTTCTTGCATAAAAACTAAAACCTTTTACTATGAAATCTATCCTGTTAATTATAGCTGTAACCATTTGTGGATCCGTTTTGTTTGCTCAAAAAAAAGATTCTGATGATAAACAGGACAAACCAACTAAAGCTGAACGTATCAGCGAACGGATCCAACTGACTTTAGAGGAAAGAGCCAAATTTATTCCCGTTTTTGAAGAATATGATAATGCCGTTAAAGCAGTAAAGAAACATTATAAGGAGGAATGGATTAAAGTTAAAGACCATATTGATAAAATATCAGATAAAGAAGCCGGTAAACTGGCAGATGATTATATCATTATGAAACAACAAATATTTGACCTAAAGAAAAGGTATCATTCTGTATTTAAAGATTTGTTGCCCCCAAAGAAATTGCTGGATTTATACAAGGGCAAAGCCAAAAAAGATAAGGATAGTAATAAATGATCCCAATTTTCAATCATAATATATTTCCCTGGCAGATTTCAACATTTAAATTTTGTATTTTTAGTTATTTTATTATCTTTGTAAGATGCAACGTGTGATGTTGTATTTACGTCCCATATAAAACTCAACAATATGAAAACTCTTTCTCCTGTACGTTTCATTCTATTATTTAGTATCCTTTTCGCATTTAACATAATTATATGCCCAGTACAAACCAGGGGACAGGATAATGTCGGTATCGGTACAAATACGCCTGATCCCAGCGCAGCACTTGAAATGCTCGCAACTGATAAAGGTATTTTAATTCCCAGAACGGATACTAATCTGATCTCAAATCCGGCCACAGGATTGTTGATATACATATCATCAGATAGTAACTTTTGGTATTTTGACGGAACATGGTGGAGACCTATTGGGAGTGGTAATGGACCTACAGG
>CAZUDW010000080.1:11823-13862 GCA_964619305.1 uncultured Flavobacteriales bacterium | reverse complement strand
CGACCAAAGAAGATGCTTCGACCAAAGAAGATGCTTCGACCAAAGAAGATGCTTCGACCAAAGAAGATAAAAAGATAGAAGCAGAATATTCCGCAAAGCAGTTACCTGATGAGAAAACTTCCGAAGATGACAAAAAAAGGACATCTTTAAAGAAGGAATCAGGCGGGAAAACAGAAGCAGTTAAAAAAGAAACCAATAAAACAAAACCTGAAGAAGAAGAATTTAACTGGAAAGATTTCGAGAAAGAAGACAGGGAATATACGGATGAGGAACGCAAAAAATTAGAAGAGAATTATACAAGTACGTTAAAATCCATTGAAGACTATGCTGTACTGGAGGGAACGATTATAGGCATGACAAAAAAAGAAGCCGTAATTAATATTGGCTATAAGTCAGAAGGAGTTATAGCCCTGTCAGAGTTCAGATATAACCCGGACCTTAAAATTGGCGATAAGGTAGAAGTCTATGTTGATAAGACAGAAGATAATGAAGGGCAGTTGGTATTATCTCATAAAAAAGCCAGGAGTTTGAATGCCTGGGACAGGGTCAATAAAGCGCTTGAGACGGAAGAGATCATTAAAGGAACTATTATTTGCAGAACAAAAGGCGGGCTAATAGTGGATGTGTTTGGAATCGAATCATTTTTACCTGGTTCTCAAATTGATACTAAACCGATCAGGGATTATAATGATTATGTCGGTAAAACGATGGAATTTAAAGTAGTTAAGATAAATAAAGAATTCAGGAATGTGGTGGTTTCACATAAGGCTCTTATTGAAGCGGAACTGGAGCAACAGAAGGTTGAGATCATGTCAAAACTTGAGAAAGGACAGGTTCTGGAAGGCCTGGTAAAAAATATCACATCCTATGGTGTATTTGTTGACCTTGGCGGAGTGGATGGACTTATTCATATTACAGACCTCTCCTGGGGGCGCGTAAATCATCCTGATGAATTAGTGGAATTAGACCAAATGATAAATGTTGTTATACTTGATTTTGACGATGAGAAAAAACGGATTGCTTTAGGCTTAAAACAATTATCGCCACATCCATGGGAATCTCTGGATAAGAATTTAAAGGAAGGAGACAAAGTGAAAGGGAAAGTTGTTGTGTTGGTCGATTATGGCGCATTTGTCGAAATTCAACCGGGAGTTGAAGGATTGATCCATGTTTCAGAAATGTCCTGGTCGCAACATTTGCGAACAGCACAGGATTTTTTCAGTGTCGGGGACGAGGTGGAAGCTGTGATTCTTTCTTTAGATAAAGAAGACCGGAAAATGGCATTAAGTATTAAACAATTAACCCAGGATCCATGGATAGGCATAGATAAAAAATATCCACTTGGAAGTAAACAAAAAGGTAAAGTAGCCAATATCTCCCATTTTGGGGTATTCATTGAACTTGAAGAAGGTATTGACGGCTTAGTACATATTTCAGATCTGACATGGTCAAAGAAGATCGATCACCCCAGTGAATTCACCAAGCTTGGTGAAGAATTAGAAGCTGTAGTTCTCGACATTGACCATGAGAACAGGAGGCTTAGTTTAGGCCATAAGCAATTGGAAGAAAATCCATGGGAGTCTTATGTAAGCATTTTTTCTGTTGGAACGGAACATCGTGGAACGCTCATATCGCAGCAGGATAAAGGTGCCGTGATAGAATTACCACATGGAGTTGAAGCCTTTGCTCCTGCAAAACATCTGCTAAAAGAAGATGGTTCAAAAGTTGAAGCAGATGAAACCCTTGATTATAAAGTGATTGAGTTTTCAAAGGAAGCTCGTAGAATCATTGTATCACACACCAATACTTATAGGGATAAAAAAGAACTTGAAGAAGAAAGAGAAAATAAGAGAAGAAAGGCGCAGTCTAAATCAGCAAAAAGAGCGATTAAAAAAGTCAGCAGTAAACTCGAGAAAACAACGCTTGCAGATCTGGGTGTATTAACCGGTATTAAAAGTGAGATAGAAGATGAATTAGCTGAACAAAATCGCGAAAAGAAACCGACAAAAAAGAAAACTGTCAAAGAGAAAGCTGTCAAA
>CAZUDW010000080.1:0-11723 GCA_964619305.1 uncultured Flavobacteriales bacterium | reverse complement strand
CTGTCAAAGAGAAAGCTGTCAAAGAGAAAGCTGTCAAAGAGAAAACTGTTAAAAAGAAAACTGTCAAAAAGAAAGCTGTCAAAGAGAAAGATAATAAAGGAAGCAAAGAGAGTAAAGATGTCAATGACAAGGATAAGATGGATGAATAGAAATATAAGAAATCCTGGATATCCGAGATTTCTAATTATTGAATATTCTCTAAATTTGCAAGGTTTAGCCCAAAGATGCAGCATAGAACTATATTAACAGCAAAACACCTTGAACTTACGATTAACCGTCTGTGTTGCCAGCTATTAGAAAAACATAGAGATTTTACAAAAACAGTATTGATTGGAATGCAGCCCAGAGGTATCTATCTGGCAGATAGAATTTGTACACGCATAAATAAGCAAAATAAAGGTACAAAAATTGAATATTGGAAATTAGATATCACCTTTTACAGGGATGATTTCAGGAGAAGACAAGATCCGCTAAAAGCCAGCAATACTGATATAAATTTTTTAATTGAAGGTAAGAAAGTAGTCTTAATCGATGATGTGCTCTTTACCGGAAGAAGTGTGCGTGCCGGTTTGGATGCACTGCTTGATTTTGGGCGTCCTGATTGTGTTGAACTATTAGTACTGATAGACAGAAGATTCAGCAGGCATTTTCCTGTTCAACCTGATTATGTCGGAAGAACTGTTGACTCGGTTGCTTCTGAGCGGGTTGATGTGAAATGGAAACAAACAGATGGTGAAGACAAAGTTATATTATATACACTGGATCAATTATGAGTGAACTAAGCGTTAATCATCTGATCGGCATACAGGATTTAAAAGCTGATGATATTCATTTAATATTTAAAACAGCAGACAATTTCAAAGAAGTAATAAACAGACCAATAAAGAAAGTCCCGTCTCTGCGTGACATCACGGTAGTAAATCTGTTCTTCGAAAACTCCACCCGAACTCGTCTTTCATTTGAACTGGCCGAGAAACGATTATCAGCGGATGTAATCAATTTTTCTGCATCATCTTCTTCTGTTAAAAAAGGAGAAACTCTGATTGATACTGTAAATAATATCCTTGCCATGAAAGTTGATATGGTTGTGATGAGACATCCTAACCCGGGAGCACCTGTGTTTTTATCAAAACATATCGATGCCAGTATCATCAATGCCGGAGATGGAGCGCATGCTCATCCCACACAGGCATTGCTTGACGGTTATTCAATAAAGGAAAAATGTGGAACTGTCAAAGGAAAGAAAGTGCTCATTGTTGGAGATATCCTGCATTCAAGGGTAGCGTTGTCTAATATCTTCTGCCTGCAAAAACTGGGGGCAGAGGTTATGCTTTGTGGCCCGGAAACACTAATGCCAAAATTCATCAAATCTCTCGGTGTAAAAGTGGAATTTGATTTAAACAAAGCATTAAAATGGTGCGATGTTGCCAATATGCTCCGCATTCAACTCGAGCGACAGGACATTAAGTATTTTCCTTCATTAAGGGAATATTCAATGTTGTATGGTTTAGATATGAGCAGGTTAGATAACTTGGATAAAAAAATCGTTATTATGCATCCCGGCCCA
This sequence comes from uncultured Flavobacteriales bacterium, assembly GCA_964619305.1. Lineage (GTDB taxonomy): Bacteria > Bacteroidota > Bacteroidia > Flavobacteriales_H > CAZUDW01 > CAZUDW01. The sequence continues at coordinate 10,156 of CAZUDW010000080.1, read as the reverse complement.
ATAAACAGGGGAGTGGAAATTACAAGCGAGGTTGCAGATTCTGAAAATAGTATCATTCTGAATCAGGTTGAGAATGGCGTGGCAATTCGAATGGCAGTTCTATACCTGATGGCGGCTAAAATCAAGCATTGATTTGAATTTTATTTTATCTTTGTTTTATCAAAGATTCTGAATCATGGCAATACAAATAGAAAAAAAGGAAAAATGTGTAATTGTAACTCCGAATGTTGATAAGCTGGATAGCAGTATATCCCCCTCATTAAAATCAGAACTTATAATGGCCAATGCTGATGGTTCAAAGAACATCATTCTTAATATGCATCACGTAAAATATTGTGATTCTTCAGGCTTGAGTGCGGTATTGATAGGAAACAGGATTTGCAGAAATTCACATGGAACATTTGTATTATGTGCTTTACAGTCCGATGTTGAACGACTCATAACAATATCGCAACTGGATCGGATTATTAGTATTACACCTACAATTTCTGAAGCGGAAGACCTGATTATAATGGATGAAGTGGGTCGTGAAACTGAAGAAGAGTAAATTATTAATCAAATAATAATAATATGAAGTATTTGACAGGATACATTCTAATCATATGTATGTTATTCTCTTTTGCTCAGGTGCAGGCGCAATGTACTCCGAATCCATCATATGCAGATTCTGCATTTGGAGTGTGGCCTGATACTATCGAGAACTTTTCTCCTGCAGAGGTAGGTGTTTATTATTCAACAGTTCTTGATTTTAAATTTCCAACTGATGGTGGAGATGTAGATCAACAATATAGTGGCATGCCAATAGATTCTGGTGCTGTCAACAGTGTTACAGGATTACCTCCTGGAATGAGTTATACATGTAATAATTCGCATTGCTCCTGGTTGGGTGGTCAGCAGGGTTGTGCTTTGATTGATGGTACCTGCAACCAACTTGGAACCTACGATATAATAATAAATATTGATGGATGGACGAACATACTGAATCAACCCATTTTGGTTCCTATGTCTTTTACCGGATACAGGATCAATGTCTGGCCTGTTGGTATTGATGAGAAATATTCAACTATCAGCGAAGTAATACTTTATCCGAATCCTTTTTCTGATGAGACTAAGGTTTATTTTAAACTAAACCGTTCATCTAAGATAACTTTTTCTGTGTTTGATATATTTGGTAATGAACTTCAATCCCTGGTAGCTAATGGTTTGGCAGGCGACAATGTAATTGAAGTTGATAGCCAGAATTTGACATCTGGTATTTATTTATATAAACTGACTGCCGGTAATTCATCCATATCCAAGCGTTTGATTGTAGAATTGCCTGAGTAAAATGTCTTTATCTTTTTTAGTGTTGGGTTCAAATGCTGCAGTGCCGGCTGTTGGTCGGTTACCTTCATCTCATTTATTAAACCTTAACGATAAGTACTATCTTTTGGATTGTGGAGAAGGTGCACAATTGCAACTTAGAAAATACCATATAAAACTTCAAAGGATGCAACATGTTTTCATCTCTCATTTACATGGTGATCATTATTTTGGTTTAATCGGGCTTCTGACAACCATGCATCTATTGGGACGCAAAAAATCCCTAAATATTTATTCCCCTACAGGATTAAAAGAGATTATAGAAGTACAGTTCCGATATTCCGGAACACAACTGTCTTATCCTGTTAATTATATTGAATTCTCAGGTGAAGCAGGGGAAGTACTTATTAATGATGCCACTGTCAGGATCACTACCCTTCCTATGAAACACAGCATTTTCTGTTGCGGATTTCTTTTTGAAGAGAAGAAAAAACTCCGTTCGGTTAACAAAGAAGCACTGAAGAAATATAAGATACCTGTTAAAAGTATTCAATCGATAAAAGAAGGTGCAGATTATCAGGATTCTGAGGGAAATATAATTGATAATGAAGAAATCACATCAGATCCTCCCGAGACAAAAAGATTTGCTTATTGCACTGATACTGCTTACAATAAAAAACTCGTGCCTTTGATAAAAGATATAGATATGCTTTATCACGAAGCTACTTTTAGCGCAGATTTACAAAACAGGGCTAAGGAAACTATGCATTCATCAACCGCTGATGCTGCAAGAATCGCAAAAGAATCATCTGTGAAAAAACTAATTGCTGGCCATTTTTCAGCAAGGTATAAAGAGACGGATCAATTATTAAAAGAACTCAGATCTGTTTTCCCAGACAGCTATATTGCAGAGCAAGGAGAGGAATATAAAGCTGATTAAATCACCCTAATTACTTCCTGACTTGTAGACCACACCTGCCAAATATTGAATTTTTAGCAGAAAATATGAAAAGGTTATTCGATAATAAGTTGGGTGAATAATATGATCATAAAGTTTTGATACAAACCGTTTTCTTATTAACAAACTCCATTATCCCATCTTTAGATAACTCTCTCCCATAGCCTGAATACTTCGTGCCTCCAAAAGGAAGGCGTGGATCGGATTTAACCAGATCGTTGATAAAAAAGGAGCCATCACTTACTTTATCAATGAATTTCTGTGCCTTTTCAATGTTTCGTGTAAAAAGGCTAATACCTAATCCAAATTTGGTTTGTTCTGCTATTTTAAAGGCTTCTTCTTCATTCTTTACTTTGATAATAGGTGCTACGGGTCCAAATGTTTCTTCTTTAAAAATTGACATTGCCGGTGTAACATTTGTAAGAACAGTTGGCTCATAAAATGTGTTTTTCTGATTTCCGCCCAATCTTATTTCTGCTCCTTGTTCAACGGATTTCCTAACTTGCTTGTGTAATTGATCTGCTAAATCTTTTCTTGCCAATGGACCAACCTGAGTGTTATCGTCAAGAGGGTCACCTGCTTTCAATTTCTGAACACCCTTGATAAACTTAGATACGAACTCATCATATACCTTTTCAACTAGGATAAACCTTTTTGCTGCAATACAGCTTTGTCCGGTATTCATCATTCTCGCAGTAATACCGATTTCAACTGCTTTATCAATATCAGCATCTTCCAAGACAACAAAGGCATTACTGCCACCAAGTTCCAGCACTGTTTTCTTTATATTTTTTCCAGCTATTGCTGCCACTGAAGCTCCTGCCTGCTCGCTTCCTGTCAAGGTCACAGCTTTCACAATTTTATTTTCAATAATTTTTTCAACCCTATCATGATGGATGAGAAGGTTTTGAAATACCCCATCAGGACAACCAGCCTGTCTAAATATTTCTTCTGCATGTAATGCACACCTGAAAACATTAGGGGCATGTTTCAATAAACCGACATTCCCAGCCATCAAAGCTGAAGCAGCAAACCTGAATACTTGCCAAAAAGGGAAATTCCAGGGCATTATTGCCAAAATACAACCCAAAGGCTCATAGCGCACAAAACTTTCCCATGTATCAGTCTCAATGGTCTTATTAGTTAGGAATTTTTCTGCATTTTGAGCATAAAACTCACAAACAAATGCACATTTTTTAATCTCCGCTCTTGACTCCGAAATTGGCTTACCCATTTCCAACGTAATAGTCTTTGCATATTGATCTGCATTTTTTACCAATATATCTGCTGCCTCAGTCATTATTTCAGCCCTATTAGCAAAAAAAGTTCTTCGCCATTGACGAGAAGCATTTTCTGCTTTATTTAGTATTGCATTGACTTGTCGGTCAGATTGCTCAGGAAAGGTTTCTAATACCTTGTCATTATAAGGGTTAATACTCTTAAATTCCACTAATTACTATTTTAAAAATTTCATCTTGTTAAATTACCTGTGACTGCTTTTGAAACATTGATATCCGTTTTGTGTGTCTGTTAAAAGCAGTCCCATTTCCTTTATCTAACTTTTTAAATATCCTTTTCTTTATCAATTTTTTTTGATAAGCCAAAGTAAAAGCCAGGTAATTAAAATCAGATCTATTAGAATCAAGAGCTAAAAAACTGGAAATTTGTAGTTAGCAGTCTTGAAAACCTAAATTCCAGGGACTTAATTATATGTGCTTTTAATTCACCCAATGGATAAAATTTCTTTAGCAAAATTACCACTTTATTACTAGTAGCCAATACCGTCTTAAATGTTCTGAAAAAAGAGAGTTGACATTATTATGCTGTTTGTAGCTACTTTCCAGTATCCACTTCGGTACAAGATCGATAATCAAGGGTATGTTGTTATTTTTGGTGTGTCTGAAAAGTCCCATGAACTATCTTAATTTAGTTGCCAAACCAAAGATAGGGAGCTTTTCAGATTTTTTAAAACCTTCGGATAGTTGTACCTGTTTTGTAAGCATTAAAAAGCCCTAAATAAAAGGCTTAATAGTTGTTTTTTAGTATATTTTCTAAATGTTTGTTTTGTGGTGGTTACTTTCCGATACAAAATCTGGAAAATATTGCATCAAGAATATCTTTGTTTCCTACTTTACCCGTTATTGAACTGAGGTGATACAGGGCATCCTTTATATGTTCCGCAAGAAGCTCTTCACTCAGACGTTCTTTAATTCCTTTCTTTGTTTCTTTCAGCGCTTTCTCTGCTTGTATAAAGGCATGCAGATGCCGGGCATTGCTCAGCATTACACCTTCTGTTGAACCTAACAGCCCATGACCTTCTTCTTTTACAGCATTGACCACCTTCTGAATATCCTGTTGAGAAAAAGCAGAAATAAACAGCGCTACATCTAATCCTTCAAAGCTGTTTCTTTGTTTCTCAGAGGCAAGGTCTGTTTTATTTCCGATTGTGATAATTGGTAGTTGATTATCACCTGCACTTTTTCTGATCTGTTTGATATCTGTTTCAATCTCTTTTGCATTTGATTTATTGATGTCAAAAAGATAAATAATGATTGAGGAATGCCTGATCTTCTCATAAGTTTTTAATATACTGAGATGTTCGATTGGATCATCTGAAGGCCTCAAACCTGCGGTATCTATGAAACGATAAATCTGACCATCAAGGTTGAGTGTTTCTTCAATGCTGTCCCTGGTTGTCCCGGGAATGTCAGAGACTATAGCTCGTTCTTCTTTTAACAGAGCATTTAGCAGTGTGGACTTGCCTGCATTTGGCTTGCCTGAGATTACGACAGGGATGCCGTTTTTAATGGCGTTTCCTGCGCTGAAAGAGGATATCATATTGGCTGTCATTCCGAGAATTTCTTCGAGAAGTTGTGTTAATTCTTTTCGGTTGGCAAATTCAACATCCTCTTCTCCAAAATCAAGCTCTAATTCAATCAGGGATAAAAATTCGGCAAGGCGATCTCTGAGGTTGTCTATCATTTTTGTGATATTCCCTTTCAGTTGGTCGATTGCTATTTTGTGTGCACTGGCAGAGTTTGCAGCGATGAGGTCTGCCACTGCTTCTGCCTGACTAAGGTCGAACTTGCCATTCACAAATGCTTTGCGAGTAAACTCACCTGCCATCGCAGGACGAGCTCCTGCTTCATTCAAAAGCATCATAATCTGTCTGACAATATGAACGGAACCGTGACAGGAAATTTCTACCATGTCTTCTCCTGTATATGAATGAGGTTTTCTGAATACAGACACCAGCACTTCATCAATGATTTGCTTTTTATTTACTATCTGACCGTAATGGATTGTATAACCTTTTGCCCTGGTAAGATCAGTATCAGTAATAACTTTAGAGGCAATAGGAATGGCATCAGGTCCTGACAATCGTATAACGGCAATGGCACAAGTCCCTTCAGGAGTGGAAAGAGCACAAATCGTATCATCTATAAGAAAAGCCTGGTTCATGTTCGGATAAAGAGGATCATTTATTTGAAGTTGGCTAAAATACTTAAAATAGCAATATACTGTATTAAACTATCCAATGTTGTAAGTATTATTCGGCAGCATTTTTTATTTCTTTTTTGCATTGCATTTGGAAAATACTAAATTTGACTTTTTAAAATTCAGAACATTAGAATATATGAGTGTATTGGTAAATAAAGATTCCAGAGTGCTTGTCCAGGGTTTTACCGGGGGAGAGGGCACTTTTCATGCCGGGCAAATGATAGATTATGGAACTAACGTAGTAGGAGGAGTAACCCCTGGTAAAGGAGGAGAGATTCATCTTGGGAAACCGGTATTTAATACCGTGCAGCAGGCTGTAGAAGAGCTGGATGCAGATGTTTCAATAATATTTGTTCCACCACCATTTGCTGCAGATGCCATCATGGAAGCAGCTGATGCGGGAATTGAAGTAATCGTTTGTATTACTGAAGGTATCCCGACTAAAGACATGATCACAACAGTACAGTTTTTAAAGGGAAAGAATTGTCGGCTTATCGGACCGAATTGCCCTGGAATTATTACACCGGGAGAAGCTAAAGTAGGTATAATGCCCGGATTTATTCACAGGCATGGATCAATTGGAATAGTTTCACGTTCAGGAACTCTCACCTATGAGGCAGTAGATCAAGTTACAAAAGCCGGTTTGGGACAATCCACTTGTATCGGTATAGGGGGAGATCCTGTAATTGGTACAACTACACTTGATGCCGTTAAACTTTTTATGGATGATCCTGCCACAGAAGGTGTTGTAATGATTGGTGAAATAGGAGGGAGTATGGAAAATGATGCAGCCTTATGGATAAAAGAAAACAAGACCAAACCTGTTGTCGGATTTATTGCCGGGCAAACAGCTCCTAAAGGAAGAAAGATGGGTCATGCCGGAGCTATCATTGGAGGAAAAGATGACACTGCTGCCGCCAAGATGAAGATTATGAGTGAATGCGGTATCACCGTTGTGGAATCGCCTGCCCAACTGGGAAGTAAAATGGCAGATGCCCTACACGTTAGTGCATGATGCAAATCAGAAGTAGAAGACTGTACTGTTCTTTTGCATGATATTTATATGGTTGACTGTTTAGTTTCATCCCGATTTATCGGGATGTATTTGACAGCTCACAATATAAATTAACAATTAATATCGTATAGATTTTAGCTGAATGTTAAACTTTTTGCTCAATACAAATCTAACCCAATCTAAACCATCAATCATGAAACAGAGAATCTTTACATTTTACAAAGCGATCATGAAAAATTCTTTCAAATATCTTCTTTTATGCTGTTCTGTGCTATTATTAACTTGCAGAATATATGCACAGGATTTGATCTACCTCAAGACAGGTGATGTTATTGAATCTAAAATACTAAGTATTGATCAAAGCAAAATCTCATACAAAAAATGGAATTATATTGATGGTCCTACTTTTTCTGTTTATAAATCTTCGGTTGAAAAAGTAACATATCAAAATGGAGATACAGAGGATTTTCAAAAAGACTACCGTCCGGATGATTATATGGATTCAGGGAAGAAAAACAAGAAAAATCCTGAACCATTTCGGAACATCATTGGTTGGAGACCATTTACACCAATCTATCGCTCGCTTGGTCTTTCTTATGAAAGAATGCTAAAGAAAAATTTTGGTCTTGGTTTACCTGTCGTTCTAAATTTTGATGGATATTACAGGGTTGGCGTTGATGTCAAGTATTATGTCTCAACACAATACAACAGGAAAACGGGAAGATCTGAATATGCTTTGTATATTGGCCCGTCTGTAAGAACAGGTACCATTGGAAACTTAATTGAAGGGGGATTGGATTATTACAGCAGCGGTTATTCATTATCACAGAAAACATCCCTGATGGTAACACTGGGAGGATATTATTATTTAATCAATAATATTGGCTTGGAGATTAATTTCGGGAGTGGAGCCATGGTGGATGACTATGAAATAGTGCCTGCAATTTCAGGAAGTATCTCTATTCTCTGCGGCTTTTAGCGGTAGAGGAAAAAACTAAAGACTAACTATATTTACAGCAATGATTTCCTGTGATGTTAAGGAAATCCGTATTATCAGATCAACTGGGTTTTTCCTGTTTTTTGAATTGCGGTGAAATTGCTTCTTGCAACTCATTATTCCAGGGGTGGCCCTTTGCCAGCAATTGCCTCATCTTAATAAAATCAACTTCTCTGTTTCCTTTGGGACCATCATTAAAAGCCTGAAAACCAGCTTTTGCTTCAGTCATCATATTTAGGGCAAGCCAGTCGCGGTTGCTTTCCTTGTTTTTGTCCCAATGCTCAAGTTTATGTTTCCTGATGGAATTGATTGTTTTGTTCAGGCAGTTAGGAAAAAGCATCATGAGTTTTGTGCAAAGATTTTCAACAGCATTATCTAGCAATGAGAGGTCAACTTGTCCTTTTTTCATCAGTTTTTTTGCTTCTGACAGCTGTTCACCACTTTTCATTTTACCATAGATTATCTCGCCACTGGTTTCATCAATCCATTTGTCTGTATATACCAGGGGATTAGGAATGAATTTACCATCAACTTTTAAAGCAGGTGTTATTTCAGTTAACAAATGATACCGCATTGCTTCATGAGCGCTCCATGGATCACAGACCGTACAGGATTCCATTGCTTTTTCAACACCGGCAAAAAGTGGTAGAAAATCTGTGCTTCCACCATCAGGAGCACTGCCGTGTTTAGGGCCTGCCTGCCCAAAACGGGCAAGATCCTGTGCAATTGTAAAGTCACATGCCATTCCTATTTCCTGTCCTCCACCTATTCTCATACCATTTGCTCTGCATATTACCGGTTTATCATTCATTAATATAGCCGAAACCATGTCATTGAACAATCGCATATATTGTTTATATTCCTGGGGATTTCCTGCATAATATTCAGCATATTCCTTGGTGTTACCACCGGTGCAGAATGCTTTGTCTCCAACTGCGGTTAACACAACTGAGCTGACACTCCTGTCATTACTTGCTTCACGTAAAGCTAAGATTACTTCCTTCACCATTTGAGTCGTGTAACTGTTGTACTGCTTTGCGTTGTTTAACCATATCCATGCATTAAAGATTTCCTGGATGGGATTGCCCTCGTTATCAAGACATGGTTTTTTCTCAAAAATAATTTCTTTATAGTCTTTTTCAAATAAATTGTGGTTTGCTAGCATATCGTATAATTTTATAGTAGTTTGTAACAAAAATTAATATCTGATTATTCAAAATCCGGTACCAGAATGCTTCTTTTATTGTATTTATGTTTAAGTGTGTTTTGAAAAACCTCATTGATGCTGCTCATTGGAAAAGTTTGAATAAAAGGGGCAATATTTAACTTACCACTTGAAATTAATTCAACTACTTCAGGATAAAGTTCCGGTTTGCATCCCCATGTTCCGATAAGCTTGGCATCAAATGCCATCAGGTTGCTCAGACGCACCTGCACTTTGTCAAGAGTAAATCCAACAATGCTTAAAGTAGAAGTAAAATTCAGTAATCCAAAGGCTGTTTCCTGCCCGGCTTGTGTTCCGGTAACTTCAAATATTTTCCAACCATATTTAGATGCACCCATTTCTCTGGCTTTTTCTTTAATGGTATTTTTCAGGGTTTTGAAATCCATATCTTTGGTGTTAATAGTGGCATCAACCCCGTTTTCGGCAGCTATCTTTAATTTTTCATCGCTGATGTCCAAAGCAATAACATGAGCTCCCATTATTTTTGCGATAACAGCAGCATAAATACCAACTCCCCCAACTCCAATAATTATAGCAAGATCATCTTCTTCCAATTCACTTTTTTTTAATACCTGGTAAGGTGTGGAGATAGCATCGGCAATCACCGCAAGTTGTTCGAGTGAATACTTGTTTAATACTGAATCGGATATCGGGCATAGGTATTTGTGAGGTACCACAATATGAGAAGCGAATCCACCATGAAAATTATTGCCGGGCATCAATTGTTTCTGGCAAATATTGCTACGCCCTTTTTTGCAAAGGCTGCATTTGCCACAAGGTAACACGGCAGGAATAATGACATTTTTGTCAAGTAGATTCGAAGGCCCATCAATCACAACACCACTTATTTCATGACCTAAAGTTAAAGGTAGTTCGTGCTTAGTGGGTACGCCATAATGCCAGAAACTCAAATCTGTATGGCAAACACCACATCCTGCTACTTTCACAACTGCTTCTTCATCTGTGATTTTTGGTATTATGCTTTGTTTTAATTCAAACTCAGCATCCGTTTTTGTCATTTGCCATTGATATAATGTATCCATATCCCAACTCAATTAATTGCAAAAATAATTGTTTGCAATATATTTAAAATCGATCCAAAAATACTATGACTTTTATCAGAATGATCAAAGCTTTCAGGTTCTGGTTATTATTATT
>CAZUDW010000079.1:0-13921 GCA_964619305.1 uncultured Flavobacteriales bacterium | reverse complement strand
GACTTTTGTGTTAGAAGTCACGACTTCTGTGTTAGGAGTCATGACTACTGCGTTAAAATCAACAGGTTTTGTGCTCAGTCCAATCATTTCACCGTTTTCTGCTTTGCCGGTTCGGGTTCAATCCGGGTTTTTAATATCACGGGTTGCTCAAGGGAATAGCTGCCCGGATTTATTTGATGCTGAGGAGAAGCATTTTTCCTGATGTAGCTGATGATTTCGTTTTTGAGTATGCTGTAATGTGATTCTTAAACCCCTGAAACAAGTTCAGAGCAGGCTTCAGAATGACTGTAACACAACAAGTCATGTGGATTTTTATTTCAGCATCCCGGTAAAGATAAAATTCATCTGTTTTATCTCAAAATAACTTGCTCTGTCGGGATGGCGAGATTCGAACTCGCGACCCCTCGCCCCCCAGACGAGTACTCTAAACCGGACTGAGCTACATCCCGTAATTGATCTGGTATTCTGCACTGAAAATGCGTTCTACTGAATCAATTAATAACATCGGCAAAATTAACAATCTTCTGCTCCTATCACCAACATAATTACTTTTGCTCATCATTAAAATAAGCTTGATTTGAAAAAAGCAATCTATTACCGGATGATGGTTTTTGTTCTGTGGCTGAACATAATGCCTGTTTTTGCCCAGGATAAACACACCATAAGCGGATATGTAAAAGAAGAAAATACCGGAGAATTTCTCATCGGTGCTAATGTGTATATAAAAGAACTGATGAAAGGAACCACAACCAACCAGTATGGTTTTTATTCTCTCACACTTGAGCAAGGAGAATATACATTGGTGATATCTTATCTTGGTTTTCAGCAGGTGGAGAGGAAAATAAATCTCGACAGGGATATGAGGATCAATCTGCCGCTTAAACCGCAGGCAGTAAATGTAAAAGAGGTCGTTATCACGGCAGAGAGAGACGACAAAAACGTGCAAAATACAGAGATTGGAACGACAGAACTCGAAGTTGAAAAAATAAAGGAATTGCCTGCCTTTCTTGGAGAGGTTGATATTCTCAAAACGATACAACTGCTGCCTGGTGTTGCTTCTGCAGGTGAAGGGAATTCCGGTTTTTACGTAAGAGGTGGTGGCCCGGATCAAAACCTGATCTTACTTGATGACGCAGTTGTTTATAACGCATCTCATTTATTTGGATTCTTCTCTGTTTTCAATGCCGATGCCGTAAAGAACATTAAGCTCATCAAAGGCGGTATGCCGGCCAATTACGGGGGAAGACTTGCTTCTGTTCTCGATATTTCGATGAAGGAAGGCAACAATAAAAAATACCGGGCCGATGGTGGTATTGGCCTCATTTCTTCCCGCTTTACTGTTCAGGGCCCTTTGAAAAAAGATACGAGTTCCTTTATTATTTCAGGAAGAAGAACATATATTGATCTGCTGATGAAAAGCTTTATCCCTGATTCATCAGCATTTTCAGGATCGGGTTATTATTTCTACGATCTCAACACCAAGATCAATTACAAACTCTCAGACAAAAATCGCATCTTCCTCAGTGGTTATTTCGGAAGGGATGTGTTTACATACAACAACAGCGATAACGGATTTAAAGTGAAAATCCCATGGGGAAATGCGACAACATCAGCACGATGGAATCACTTGTTCAACGACAAATTATTTCTGAATACAACCCTGCTGTTCAGCGATTACCATTTTCAGTTTGAAGGAACGCAAAGTGATTTTTCGTTTGTATTATTCTCAGGGATCAGGGACTGGAACGGCTTGCTCGACTTCAGTTATTTCCCTTCAATAAGACACAGCATCAAATTCGGATTTAATTATATTTACCATACCTTTATTCCCAGTAATGTTACTGCCCACCAGGGGGATGTTGTTTTTGATACGGGTGAGATCATAAAATACTATGCCCATGACGGGGCCGTTTATTTTAATGATGAATTTGACCTGAGCGATAAAATACGCCTGAATGCAGGTATCAGGTATTCCGCTTTCCAGCACATAGGTCCATTTGAAAGATATAAAAAAGATGCTGCCGGAAACCAACAATCAACTGTAGTTTATGCAAAAGGAGAACCCGTTGCCACATATCACGGTCCTGAGCCGAGATTTACACTCCGCTATAGCCTCAATTCCATGTCATCATTTAAACTTTCATTCACTCGTAATCTGCAATATATTCATCTTGCTTCTATTTCTTCTGTTTCCCTCCCAACAGATATCTGGATGCCAAGTACTGACCTTGTTCATCCCCAGATAGGCATACAATATTCTGGTGGGTATTTCAGAAATTTTGCAAATAATAAATACGAAACTTCTATAGAAGGATATTATAAAGACATGAAGAACCTGGTGGAATACAAAGAAGGAGCCATGCCTGAAGAAAGTGTAAACGATAATCCGGACAACCTCTTCACTTTTGGTGATGGTTATTCTTATGGTGTTGAACTCTTTATTAAAAAGAAGATCGGCCGCTTTAACGGTTGGATAGGTTACACCCTGTCCAAAACAATGAGAATTTTTGAAGATATCAATAACGGAGATCCTTTTCCTGCTAAATATGACAGAAAACATGACCTCTCAACCATTGCCACTTATGATCTGAATAAAAGATGGTCATTCTCAGCTATTTTTGTGTTCGCAACAGGTAATTCAGTCACACTCCCATTGTCCCGCTATATTATTGAAGGCAATATCGTTAATGAATATGGGCCCAGAAATTCATTCAGGATGAAACCCTACCACCGTTTGGATGTATCCGTTACTTTGAAAGGAAAGGAAACAAAGAAATTCAGTTCAAGCTGGAACTTTGCTGTTTACAATGTTTACAACAGAGCCAATCCTTATTTTTACTATTTTGACAATGAAGGAAATATACAGGATGGCAATCTGAAGATTACTGCCAAACAGGTTTCCCTCTTTCCTATTCTTCCTTCAATAACATGGAACTTTAAATTCTGAAAATGATGAGGAAAGTAACAGCAGTCTTTTTAATTTTATTTTTGATCTCATGTGAAAAAGAGATCACTCTCGACATTCCGGAAAATACTCCCAGGCTGGTAGTGGAAGGACGCATTGAGCAACAATCCCCCGCATACATCATGTTAACAAAGACAATTGGTTATTTTGAACCGACCGATATTGCAAGTTTTGAAGGGCAATTTGTGCATGATGCGATCGTAACAGTTACAGTTAACAACACCGAATACGTTTTGGATGAGATTTGTTCTCAGGATTTACCTGTAGTATTCCTTCCCGTGGTAGCGGAAGCACTTGGAATATCGGTAGAAGACCTGCAATCGATCAATTATTGTGCATATATTAATCTCTCACTGCTGGGTGAGACTGGTAATATCTATTATCTCAAAATAGAATCTGAAGGAAAAGAATACACCTCGGTTACTAAAATTCCTGAACCGGTCCCATTGGATACAGCATGGTTTGGTACGGAAGAAAATGATTCGCTCGGTTTTATTTATGCCCATATGACAGACCCTGATACAATTGGCAATGCATACCGTTGGTTTGCCAAAAGAATCAATAAAGGAAAGGACGGAAATCCAAAAGATATGAGTTTCATTCCTCCTTTTGGTTCAGCATTTGACGATAATTTCTTTAACGGCAAAGATTTTGACTTCGGGTATGATCGGGGCATGCCTCCCGGACAAAGTGAAAACGATCCAACTGAAGTAGCCGGATACTACAAAACCGGAGATACTATAGTTGTTAAGTTCTGCAGCATTGATATGGAAGTATTTAGGTTTCTGAGGTTGTATGAACAGGAAGTATATAACAATGGCAACCCGTTTGCTGCACCCACAAGCATACCCTCCAATATAAGTAATGATGCATTGGGTGTATGGGCAGGATATGGTAGTAGCTACGATACCGTATATGCTGTAAAATGAAACTTCTGATTTTTTATAATTAGATTGATGTTGCACCAACAGCGGATTCTATCACCATGAATCCTATAACTTAAAGCATACTTTTGGAACCGGCAACGCATAGATTATCGTATATTTGCAGAAAAGATACAATACCTATATTTAGAAATGGAAGGAACGAAAGAACATGTGAAATGCTTAATCATCGGTTCAGGACCTGCCGGTTACACAGCTGCTATTTATGCCGCAAGGGCTGATATGAACCCTGTGCTTTACCAGGGGCCAACACCTGGGGGACAACTTACGATCACCACAGAAGTTGATAATTTTCCAGGTTATCCTGAAGGTATACATGGCCTGAAAATGATGGAAGACTTTGAAAAACAGGCACAGCGCTTCGGAACCGATATCAGGTATGGATGGGTGAACAAAGTTGATTTTACAGGTCCTGTACACGAAATGACAATAGATGAAGCAGGAAAAGAAAAAATCATTACTGCCGATACCGTAATCATTTGCACGGGAGCTGAAGCGCGCTGGCTGGGATTGGAATCTGAAAAGCATTTCAGGGATAAAGGAGGTGGAGTATCTGCATGTGCCGTATGTGACGGTCCATTTTATAAAGGGAAGGATGTTGCCATCGTAGGAGCGGGAGATTCTGCCTGTGAAGAGGCAAGTTATCTCGCAAATATGTGCAATAAAGTGTATATGATTGTGCGAAAAGATTATCTCAGGGCATCAAAGGCAATGCAACATAGGGTGAACAATCTGAATAATATCGAAATACTTTTCAATACCGAAGTTGCTGAAGTTCTTGGCGATGATTATGTAAACGCTCTCAGTATTTTTAATAATAAGAACAGCAAAGAAAGCCAACTTGAAGTGCAGGGATTGTTTATAGCAATAGGTCATATTCCAAAGACGGAGATTTTCAAAGGTTGGCTGGATGTGGATGAAACAGGATACATCATCAACAAACCGGGCTCTTCCAGAACAAATATTCCTGGTGTATTTATTGCTGGTGATGCAGCCGACAAAGTTTATCGGCAAGCCATTACTGCAGCGGGCATGGGATGTATCGCGGCATTAGACGCAGAAAGGTATCTTGCAGATATTAAATCAGGGGTTTAAATAAACAGACCGCAATTGGGGACTTTCTGGTTATCCTATAACAGTGTTTATCTAATAAATCCCGTATTAAGTCTAAATTTGTTTCAAAACTGAACTTTTTTATTAATTTTTGCCCCCAATTAAAACAAGGAGCATTATGATGAAATCAGTAATTTTAGCAGCAGGGCTGATCTCTGCAAGTATATTCTTTAGTTGCAATAACAAAGAAAACGTTGATAACAAGGATAAAATGGACACAACAAAACAGGTATCGGAAGTAGATACATTCAAGTATCTGAGCGAACAATTTGCTGATCTGAAAATTCTTAGATACAGAATACCGGGATTTGAAAACTTAAAACTCGATGAAAAAAAGATGCTTTATTATCTTTATGAGGCTGCTCTTGCAGGTTGGGATATACACTGGGACCAGAATTACAAACACAATATCTATATCAGAAAGACACTTGAGGCAATTATTAATACTTATAACGGAGACAAGAATAGTGATGATTATCAGAAGTTTCTGGTTTATGCAAAAAGAGTTTTCTTTTCCAGTGGGATACATCATCATTATTCCAATATCAAAATTTTACCCGAGATTCCGGAAGCATATTTTACAGAACTGGTGAAAAATTCTGATGAGTCAGCTTTCCCACTTCAGGATGGTGAAACAATCGATGATCTGATATCAAAGTTAATTCCGATTTTGTTCGATCCTGAAATAGCTGCAAAAAAAGTGGACAAGGATCCAACCAAGGATTTGGTAACTTCATCTGCCGTTAATTTTTATGAAGGAGTTACTCAGAAAGAAGTGGAAGCATATTATCAGGGAATTACAGATAAAAAAGACTCAACTCCAGTTTCTTACGGGCTTAACACAAAAGTCGTTAAGGAAAATGGCATGGTAAAAGAACTGGTTTGGAAGGTGGACGGTATGTATTCGCCTGCAATAGAAAAAATTGTTGGTTGGTTGAAAAAAGCAAGCGAGTTAGCCCAGACTCCGGCACAAAAAAAATCTTTGGATCTGCTGATAAAATTTTACGAAACCGGAGATCTTAAAACATTTGATGATTATTGCATTGCATGGGTAGGTGACACTGCTGCAGCCATAGATGTGGTCAATGGATTTATTGAGGTTTATAATGATCCCCTCGGACAAAAAGGAAGTTTTGAATCTGTGGTTTCTATTAAAGACCCGGAAGCATCCAAAAGGATTGCTGCTATAGGAGCCCAGGCACAATGGTTCGAAAACCACTCCCCTATAGCAGATTCGTTTAAAAAGAAAAGCATTAAAGGCATTTCTGCAAAAGTGATCAATGTAGTTATGGAATCAGGAGATGCCTCTCCATCCACACCAATTGGGATCAACCTGCCCAACTCCAACTGGATCAGAGCTACCGAAGGTTCAAAATCTGTTAATCTCGGTAACATTGTCAATGCATATAATGAATCTTCAAAAAGTAGTGGATTACTTGAAGAGTTTGCATATTCACAGGAAGAAATAGACAGGGCAAAAGAAGATGCCGGATATTCAGATAAACTGCACACCGATATGCATGAAGTCATTGGCCATGCTTCAGGAAAGATCAATCCCGGTGTCGGAACACCCAGTGAAACTTTGAAGAATTATTCCAACACCATAGAAGAAGCCCGTGCTGACCTTGTTGCACTTTATTACCTCATGGATCAGAAACTGATCGATATGGGAATAATGAAATCTTTTGAAACAGGCAAAGCCGCTTATGATGATTACATCCGAAACGGCTTGCTGGTGCAACTTGTAAGGCTTAAACCCGGAGAACAACTCGAAGAAGCACATATGAGAAACAGGCAAACCGTTGCCTTGTGGGTTTATCAAAAAGGTAGAGCCGAGAATGTGATAGAAAAGAAAATTAAAGACGGTAAAACATATTTTGTCATTAATGATTATAAGAAGCTAAGGGAACTCTTCGGAGAACTTCTGGCTGAAATTCAGAGAATAAAATCTGAAGGAGATTATGAAGCAGGCAAAGCGCTTATTGAAACCTATGGCATTAAAGTAGACCAGAAAATCCATGCTGAAGTGCTTAAAAGATACAAAGCTCTGAATATCGCTCCTTATAGCGGTTTTATCAACCCGCGTCTTATTCCTGTTAAAGAAGGCGGAAAAATCATTGATGTTAAAGTAGAATACCCAAAATCTTTTTTAAAGCAAATGCTGGAATACGGTAAAAATTATTCTTTTTTACCCATATATAATTAACAATTCATTTTTATATTTGTTCCAAATAATTTAAATGACCATGAAAAAAATCTTGTTATTTATTATAGTACCTGCAGCATTGATCTGGGGTTGTAATAAAGATCAACGCACAGTGAATAAACTGGAAGGCGGCTGGGTATTGTCATCAATGACTAAAGGTGGCAGCGAAGCAACTTATATTGGCATTGGTCTGGATTCTATACGCAGCCTGGATGAAATGAATCTCTTCAGATTTATGATTTGCAAAGTCAAAAAGGACAGTTGTTACGGAGAAGTCTCAGGTTTATTTACAGATACATTATCTAATGTTGTTCATGCTATTACTTATCCTTTTACCTATATTGTTGATAAAAAGAATATAACAATGTTTATTAATTTCGGAGATGGATCAGAAACGATAGATATTTCAATATCAGACCAGACCAAAGAGCAACTGATTTTGAATTATACATCTGAAGGCGATGATTATACGGTTACCTTAAACAAAGCAGGAACAACACCATCTACCGAATAATTCATAAATTCATTAAAAAAAAACATAAAAAGCCCCTATAATAGGGGCTTTTTTAATTATGTAAACCTATAAGCCGGGTTCTGTCGGGTCTTGTCATTTATCTGACCTGAAAACAGGTATTTATCAGCCTACCCTTCCGGATCGGGCGGATCACCCTCCTGAAATTCAATGAATTACATCCCGGATATATTTGGCTTTTCAGTCCGCAAGGTTTGCCCCCACAAAAGATTACTCTTCTGCGTAGTGGTATCTTACTTCCACTTTTTCACCCTTATCTTTCCAAAGAAAGACGGTTATTTTCTGTGGTACTCTCTGTCATTTCAGGGTCACCCCTGCAATGCCCATAGTTTCCTATGGTACGGTATCCTATACTGCCCGGACTTTCCTCCCTTACCACATGAATGGTAAAAGCGACAAGACAGTTTACATTTTCAAAAGAACTTGAGAAAGCAAAGTTACGGTTTTCAATAAAACGCAGGTAAAATATGAATGGTGGATGATCTCTTAATACTATTTATAAATTTCTACAGTTCTTTAATATAATCCATAGTCACTCATACCACATAAGCAGAATCTAATCAGAAACAATAATATCATTCTCAGGACATTTCTTTTTCAATCAGTAACTTAAGCTTATCCGCATTGAGATCTGTCTTCATCTCACCTTCTTTAAAAACGGATATATGACCGTTTTGCTCACTTACGACAATGACAATAGCATCTGTGTGTTCACTTATCCCTAAAGCTGAGCGATGTCTCATCCCAAGATGAGCAGGAAAATCTTCTTGTTGTGAAACCGGAAGAACACAGCGCGCCATTTGAATGCGATTTTTTCCAATGATCACCGCCCCGTCATGTAGTGGGCTGTTTTTATAAAAAATGCTCTCCAGCATCCTGGAAGTTATAAGTGAATCTACTTTCTCGCCTCCATTAATGAACATCTTGGGATCGGAAGTTTGGGTAAGTACAATCAAAGCACCAGTGCGGTTGTTTGACATATTGCTGCATGCTTTTACAACAGCTTCTACCCATGGTCGAGTTTCTTGAACACCATTCCATTTAAGCATCCTTTTAGTTAATTTGTTTCTGAAACCTGTTGTTCCAATCACGAGAAGAAACCTCCTAAGTTCCTGCTGAAACACAATAATAAGTGCAATCACACCAACACCGATAAACTGCCCAAGAATCTCCGTCAACAGTTCCATCTGTAAAGCTTCAACCAACTTCCAGAAAAGATAAATGGCCAGAATACCAAAAAATATTTTGATCGCGACAGTACCTTTAACGATTTGATAAAGCTGGAAAAGAAGTACTGCAATGATGACTATCTCAACTGCTTTACGCCAGTTAAACTCAATAAATAACAATTGTAGCGTTTCCTGCATCATGCAATATTAGCTGTTTTTAGCATAGCTTACAATGTTAATTGTTTCCACTGCCTCTCTTACATCGTGAACCCTCAGGATATTTGCTCCATTCATTAGGGCGATTGTATTGGCAGCTACTGTCCCAATAAGTGCATGTTCAGGATCACTCTGGATGGCTTTCCAGATCATGGATTTTCTGGAGACTCCTGCGATGAGAGGTAAATTAAACAATTTGAATGCTTTTAATTCCCTGAGCAGATGAAAGTTATGTTTTAATGTTTTGCCGAATCCAAATCCCGGATCAAGGATTATATCCATAACACCCATGCCGTGCAAAACGGAAATCTTTTCTGCAAAAAAATTTATAATCTCACTCATTACATCTTTGTAAACCGTATTTTGCTGCATGTTCTTTGGAGTTCCCTTCATGTGCATCAGTACATAAGGCACTTTAAGCTCTGCAATTGTTTCAAACATCTGGTCATCAAGCATCCCTGCTGATACATCATTGATAATGCACGCACCGGCTTCAACAGCTTCTTTTGCTACTCTAGATTGAAAAGTATCAACAGAAATGATGGCATCCTGGTTTTCCTTTATTATAGCCTCAATAACCGGAATGATTCTTTGCAATTCTTTATCTTCCTGAATGAAATCTGCACCTGGTCTTGTAGATTGTGCTCCAATATCAATGATGTCTGCTCCGAGTTCTATCATCTTGAGAGCATGATCAACTGCCGATTCAGTAGAGACCCATTTACCCCCATCATAAAAAGAATCTGGTGTGATGTTGAGTATGCCCATCACAAGGGGTGACTCAAGCAATAAGAGTTTCCCTTTACAATTGAGGGTTCTTTTAGCACAAAAAACTGTATCTTTCGCCATTATTTTTAGAACATGTCAACTGAAACAAGATTAGAATATGATTCAATATTAAAAAAATGTCGGGACATCTTTGAGAAAAAAATGCTGGATTATGGCTCGGCATGGCGCATTTTGAGGTTAAGTTCACTCACAGATCAAATATTTATCAAAGCTCAACGCATCAAAACTCTTGAAACTACAGGCAGGCAAATGGTGAATGAAGGTATTGTTCCAGAATATATCGGCATTGTAAATTATTCTATCATGGCTATGGTGCAAGCAGATAAAGGAGTGGTTGATGCCCCGGATATTAACGCACTGGATGCATGCAAGTTATGGGACAATATCACCAAGCTCTCCAGTGAATTAATGGAAAAAAAGAATCATGATTATGGAGAGGCCTGGAGAGACATGAGAATCAGCTCTCTCACAGACCTCATACTTCAAAAGCTGCTGCGTATTAAACAAATTGAGGACAATGATGGCAGTACTTTAATCTCAGAAGGAATTGAGAGCAATTATTTAGATATTATCAACTATGCAATTTTCGCATTGATAAAGCTCGAAACTGAGAATAAGTGATTTCGAATTGAATCTTCATGAGGAAAAGTTAATGATATGTTAAACTCGTTATTATCATATTATTTTTGTTTATTTTCATACTCAAATTAATATGATGAAATATGCCGTATTAATATCAAGAATCATAGTTGGCACTTTATTTATCGTTTCCGGACTTGTTAAGGTGAATGACCCAATTGGGTTTTCATATAAACTCGAAGAATATTTTTCACCTGAAGTGTTAAACTTAGGTTGGCTTATGCACTATTCACTTACTTGTTCAGTAATATTCAGTATCCTTGAAGTAGTAATTGGAATAACAATGCTTGCAGGCTGTATGATCCGCACATTCTCATGGGTTTTATCTGGGATGATTGTTTTTTTCACTTTCCTCACATTCTATTCAGCTTATTTTGAAAAAGTTACTGAATGTGGCTGTTTTGGTGATGCATTAAAACTAACCCCATGGCATTCATTCTGGAAAGACGTAGGTTTATTGATCTTGACATTAATCATCTTCATCAAAAGAAAACACATAAAACTGAATTCAGGCAGAGAAGATATAATCCTTCTTATCAGTGGGTTTGTAATTCTAACTGTTTTCTCCCTTTCTTTTATTGACTGGGGGTTCCCTTCTGTATTTTATATTGTTGTGTTCCTGCTTTTACTCAACAGCAAGAAGTTTTGTCCCAATTATTTAAAAGAGTATCTGATGGTAGGCTTTGCAACTTTGATTACTTCTATTTTTTGTTGGTATTGTCTTGCTCATTTACCACTTAAAGATTATCGGCCGTTTGCTATTGGAAAAAACATACAAGAACAAATGCTTATGCCAGCGGATAAGCAGGCACCTCAATATGCCGTAATTTATACTCTCCAACATAAACAAACCAAAGAACAAAAAGAAATTAATAGCGATGAATATGTTAAAAGTGGTATCTGGAAAGATGAAAATTGGGAAATAATAGAGACAGGTGATCCATTCCTGATCAAAGAGGGTTACACTCCACCCATACAAGATTTTGGTATTTTTAATAGTATAGGTGATGATATCTCTGAAGATATTTTAAATAGTGACATCGTATTTATTGTAGTTATTAAAGATGTGAAAGAATCGAATACCAAAGTGCTTAATAATATCAATGGGTTTGCAATAAAAGCTCAGGAAGCAGGCATGAAATTTATTGGGGTTACAGCATCTGCTTATAATGAAGTTGAGGAATACAGGCATAAATATCAGCTGATGTGGGACTTTGCGATGGCTGATGAAACGATGCTTAAAACCATGGTCAGATCTAACCCTGGTATTCTGATGTTAAAGAAAGGAACAATTGCAGGTAAATGGCATTACAATGATTTCCCTAATTTTGACAAATTAATGAAGGAAGGTTTAGACGTTTAAATTGAGGATATGCTGAAGTTTATTATCAGGAGGATGAGCTATGGGATTTTGGTGCTGTTTGGCGTTGTGGTTATCGTCTTCTTTCTATTCAATGTACTACCTGGTGATCCTGCAAGGATGATGTTGGGACAACGCGCTGATGCAGCTTCAATTGAAGCAATCAACAAAGATCTTGGGCTGAATAAACCCCTTTGGCTTCAGTTTTTAAAATACATCAACGATTTATCGCCTGTTTCCATACATAATGCCACGAATAAAAACAGTTATAATTATCTTGATGATACTAAATATTCATACAAGAAATTGTTCAATACTGGAAAATCAAGTGTTCTTGTTGTAAAATGGCCCTATTTAAGAAGGTCCTATCAAAGCAAGAGAAAAGTTTCAGATATTATTAAAGAAACACTGCCCGAGACATTCGTTCTTGCTCTCACTGCTATTTCCATTGCAACACTCATTGGAATTTTCCTTGGTGTTCTTGCTGCACTTAAAAAAGGGACGTTTTTTGATAATTTCGCATTGGTATTTTCAGCCCTTGGAATCTCAGGCCCTTCCTTTTTTATTGGGATTATTTTTGCATGGGTATTTGGCTTTCTGCTGAGCGATTACACAGGACTGAATATGACAGGCAGTCTATTTACCATTGATGACTATGGAAACGGAGAGTACCTGGATTTAAAAAATCTCATTTTGCCTGCCATTACTCTCGGTATCCGACCTTTAGCCATTGTAGTACAACTCACACGAAGCTCTATGTTAGACGTATTGAGAAATGACTATATCCGCACGGCAAAAGCAAAAGGATTAAGTTTTTATTCAGTTGTATTCAAACATTCACTTAAAAATGCATTGAATCCTGTTGTAACAGCTATTTCCGGTTGGTTTGCTGGTTTGATGGCAGGCGCAGTATTCGTTGAATTTGTGTTTGGATGGAAAGGAATCGGGAATGAAATTGTTGATGCCTTGAACATGTATGATTTTCCTGTTGTAATGGGTGTTGTATTGCTCGTTACAACAATCTTTGTTTTACTCAATATCATTGTTGATGTTATTTACGGATTGCTTGATCCAAGAGTAAGGATTTCCTAATATTCAAACTATCTTAAACTGAATCTCATGAGAGCAACAATAATTGCAGGAAACTGGAAGATGAACAATACGCTTACAGAAGCCAGGTCGCTTTTGACAAATATAATCCATCATTTGCAAAATCAGGACTCTGAAACAAAAGTGATTTTTGCCGTACCATTCACTTACATCAAGGAAGCCGTTGATCTGACAAAAAGAAATTCTCATATTTTCATCTCTGCACAAAATTGTCATTGGGCCGAACGAGGAGCTTTTACCGGAGAGATATCCACTGAAATGATAAAATCCTGTGGTGCTGAATACGTCATCGTAGGCCATTCGGAAAGGAGACAAATCTTTCATGAAGACGATGAAATCATTGCCCAGAAAATAATCAGGGTATTCCATTCCAATCTCTCACCAATTTTCTGTTGTGGAGAACAACTTGCTGATCGAAAAAACAAAAATCATTTTAATGTTGTTGAAAGACAACTGCAGAAAGGTTTGTTCCACCTCGATAAAAAAATGTTTACAAAAACTGTCATTGCCTATGAACCGGTGTGGGCTATTGGCACCGGAGAAAGTGCAAACCCTGATCAAGCACAGGAAATGCATTTGTTCATCAGAAATTTGGTAGCAAAATCTTATGATACTGTGACAGCGGATAAGATTTCTATTCTATATGGTGGCAGTTTAAAACCTGAGAATGCATCTTCACTATTGTCACAGCCCGATATAGATGGTGGCCTTATCGGAGGAGCTTCTCTAAAAGCTGATGATTTTGCAGGAATAGTGAACCTGACACATTATGGATTATCTTGAATTTGATTTTAAAATCAATCCCGTTAAACAGGACTGCTGATATCGGCTTGTTGCCATCTGATTTTACGTAGCCTCAATTCTATACTGCATTACTC